>CAMLET010000080.1 GCA_946479125.1 uncultured Flavobacteriales bacterium | reverse complement strand
TAGACTTCGACAGATGGATATATTATCAAGATTTTATGTAAAAATTACATTTAGTTTGTATTTTTTTACAAATTTTGTTGAGAAAATAGTTTTGTCGACCTTTAGTAGATAACGGTTCGCTACTATGAACGTGAAGGGATTTGTGATGAAAAAAAATATTCTTGTTGGACTAACCATCTTATTAACTACTGTATTGTGTTCAAACCGCACTAACGCGCAATACTGCGATTCCATAACACCATCGTTTACCGTTGATTTGTCAGCTTCGCCATATTTGACGTGGCTCAGTCCGAACACCAATAGAGATGGTTTTTGCTGTGGAGCTTCTTCACCCGATAAATGTTTGGAGTTTATCATAACGTTAAATCCGAATTCTGCTGCGATCATTTTTAACGTTGCATCAGGAGCAGTTCCTCCGGGAGCACTGTTTTATCAAGTAGATTGTGGCCCTCCAACTCCGGTTGGTTCACCCATATGTCTTCAGGGAGTTGGGCCTTTCCATCTTACATTTTGTAAACCCGGGAACAATACGAATACCTACTCAATTGAAACAGTTCCAAACCCTATTTTTGGACCAAATATTTCACTGGGTGATGGTTGTTCCGGTTTATTAGGGGTTCAGTTCTACGATGAATCCACTGTAACATGGACAAGTATAAGTCCAGGTGCTAGCGGAACTTACAACAATTTATTGTCATGTTCATCAGGTTGTGACACGGCATCAGTAACCAATGTTGGGGGACTACCAGCACAAGTAAATTATCTTGTTTGTGGAACAGCATTGAACGGCTGTACTTTCGGTCCTGTTTGTGATACTATCAGCGTATCCTTTGCACAGGAACTCTCAGTTTCAATTATTGCCCCAGATACTGTTTTGTGTGCAAATGAAACAACCGTTCCGGCAAGTGTATCAATTACGGGAGGAACACCTCCATATTCAATTTCCTGGTCGAATGGAGGGTCAGGAACCACAAACAACATTGGTGTTGGTAATACAACGGTTAATATTACAGATGCTTCTGGATGCAGTGCAGTAATGGATCAGGTAACGGTAACACAATTACCTCCACTTACTATTGATGCCGGAAATGACATTGTACAATGCTCAAATTATATTGGGGCAATTACTTTAAATGGAACAACAAATGCTTCAGGAGTAATTTGGTCTGGTCAAGGAACATTCCTACCTAGTAATATGGTAATCGATCCTGATTATGTTCCGTCCTATGAAGAAATAACATCAGGAAACGCTTATGTCACTGTTACAACAAACGACATTTCAGGTTGCCCGAACGTTACAGATGGAATGAACATTGCGTTCAATGAAGTTTATCAGTCGGTTTCCATTACAACAACCGATATTACCTGTAACGGACTTAATAATGGATCTGTAACTGTAACCGCAACTGGTCCACAAGCACCATTCACCTATTCTTTCGACAATGGAGCTTACAGCTCCGCAAACACCGCTTCGGGATTGACTCCCGGAACACATACAGTAGCTATCCAAAGTAGTTTAGGCTGTGATTCTGTGATAACATTCTCGATCCTTGAACCTTCACCTCTTAATGTTGCGCAAACCAGTGCGGGAAATGTTTCATGTTTTGCAGGAAGTAACGGATTTATCAATGCAAGCGTATCAGGCGGAACTCCGACTTACAATTATTCATGGAATAGCAATCCCGTTCAAAACACATTGAACGCAAGTAATCTGATTGCCGGAAATTATACGTTAACAGTAACAGACAACAATGGTTGTACTATTCAGTTACCTGCAATAATAACTCAACCCACTCAGTTATCATTAAACTTCAATACAGTAGAACCAAGTTGTTTTGGACTAGCGAATGGGGCCATTTCCAGTAACGTTAACGGTGGAACTTCGCCATATACATATCTATGGAACTCAGGCTCAACTGCCACATCTATCTACTCTGTTTCTGCTGGAAACTATTCAGTTACTGTAACAGACAACAATGGGTGTGTAATAAGTGCCGTTGAAAATGTTGGTCAACCTCCTCAATTGCTATTAACTACGAATAACGATACAATTGTTTGTCCGGGATTACCCCAAACTATCACTGCAAATGCATCCGGAGGAACCGGGACTTACGCATACAACTGGACTCCAATATCAGGCAATCAGTCCAGTCTGATTGTTTCACCAATAACCAATACAACATATACCTGTACAGTACAGGACAACAATGGCTGTACTGCAAATTCAACAACTACGATCGCCGTATTCAGTTTAGATCCGAATGATGTTCAGGCTATGGCCTCACCGGATTCAATTTGTTTACACGCAGATGTAAATCTCTTCGGTCAATACAATGGAAATGACCCAACAGTTGTTTTAAGCTGGGATTTTTGTCCAACGTGTCCCGCACAAACAACAGATACACCTTCGCAAACAACAACCTACACCATTACAGCCACAAATCAATGTAATCAAACAATTGATGCTGATGTAACGGTTGTAGTAGTAATGCCACCAGCGATTGACCTGGATCCATCTCAGCCAGCTGTTTGTCAGTACGAAGAATTTACAATTGAAAGTTCCACATTTGTGAATCCAACGTATACCTATTACTGGGATTTCAATGGCGTTTTATTGGTTGGCGACAATATTGAATATTACTTTGACGAACCTGGGACGTACACCGTAAGTGTGTACGCAGTGAACAGTTTTGGATGTACATCTGATTCAACCGCAACTTCAACCATTACGGTAAATCCGCAAGCTAATGCTTCATTCAATCCAAGTTCATACATAGAGACTACGTTGGATCCAAGTTTTACGTTCAATAACACTTCTACAGACGCAAACAGCTATTTATGGGATTTCGGAGATGGCGCAGTGAGCACAAGCATTAACACTTCACACACCTATGCTGATTACGGTTCTTACACCGTTACTTTGACAGCAAACAATACTTTCAATTGCCCAGATGAAACAAGTATTGTGGTGGAGGTTAAACCTGAATTCGGTATTTTCATTCCAAATGCATTTACTCCTGACGGAGATGCGAATAACGGCATTTTCTTCGCTCAGGGATTCGGAATTCTTGACGAAGGTTTTGAATTCCAAATCTTCAATCGATGGGGAGAACTGATCTACTATTCGGAAGACCTTTCCGCAGGTTGGGATGGCAATTACAGAACCGCTGAACCCGCACAGGATGGTGTGTATGTTTGGACAGTAAAATTCAAGGATCTGACAGGAAAAAGACATGAGCAAAACGGACATGTAAGTCTATTAAGATAATTATTGGTTGACCGAAAATCCTGATTCTGGAAACGGAATCGGGATTTTTTTGCGCTTTGAAAGCAGAAAACACTACATTTATTGCATCAACGAATCTTAGCAATTAGACTGCTCAATCATCCATCATGAAATACTACATAGGTTTATTCTTAACACTCGCTATTTCATTTCTGGCTTTGTTTCAATTCAACATCATCGTATTTGGCGAAGAACCAAAAACCGATATTCTTCCGGCTGATCTTCAACTGCTCCTTCCAGGAGTTTCATTCACACTTTTCCTTCTTATATGCCTCATTAAAAGAACCACGGTTCTTCGCATATTGCTCTACTTCATTCCTCTTCTTATGTTTTACTACGGAATGATTATGCTCAGTTTCATGACTTGGGGAGTGGGCGTTCCTCTTTTTGGCGCACTTGGTGCTGTTGGAATTGCAGTTGTCATCGACATCAGTATCAAAGAGAAAATAAAGTTTTGGCGATTTGCCGGGTTGGGTTTTAGCTCAACTTTACCTGGATGGATTGCTTGTTTTGGTCTAACCGACAAACTAGGTGACGGAATCGTTTTTGGAATAATTATTTGTGGTTGGCAACTCGGCGTTGGACTTCTTATCATCAAGCAACTTACTGGTAGAAAAATTGGATGGGAATCTGATTTTGATAAGCAACTCAGAGAATATCAGGAAGAAGAATTAACTGAAGAACCATGAATTTCTGGTCTACTCTATTTTCCAAAAATTCGCGTCTTCAAAGAACAATTTATCTAATTGTATTTGGTGTTGGCTTCACTATTTCAACATACCACCGTTACCATTACAGCTCGGAAGCAATGTTCACATTTTCGTTGTCCGAAATAGTACAGCTTATTCTCATCAGTTTCGTTGCTATAAATATGAGATACATTAAGATCTTCATTTCTCTATTTCTACTGTTCGTATTATTTCAGCAGATTCGCTATGGATTTTTTATGCCTGCGCGATCAGGATGTCCACCATTCTTAATTTACAGAGATTTAATGAAGGACTTTTTCGGCTGTTTTATGATGATTATTATTCACCTCATTCTCTATTTATCTCTCCTACTCTTCCTGTTTTATAAGCCAAAACTGAATAATCACCACCTGGAAGTTCTCGATCGAGATTAAGTGCTTATTTTTAAAGCGATGAAAATCTGGTTTTTAATTGTTTCCATAAGCTTGACGCTGGCAAGTTGTTCTTCCAAAATTGAAAAATTTGAGAAGGATCTGGAAAGCTGTATATCTAAAACGGATTCCGTTCAATTCCTGTTGAAGAACACACTGAACGATGAAGATTTTACAGATCAAATTCTTCAGGCAGAAGTAATTTGGAATCAATTAAAACTGAAATTTGAGGCTTACAACGATACGCTTTCCAAGGAACAAATGGAAACCCTGGACGATTTCAATGTGGCTTTTCACAATGCAAGAAACCTTCAAAAAGAACGTTTAAGATGTTTGGTCGCAAACTCGGAACAACGCCTGCGTTTACAGCGTTTGAAGAACGATATTGAACTCGGAAACGGTAAGCGTTCGGAATATTGCGCAAATGTGCAGCACGAAAAGGAAGAATTAACAATTATTGAAGCACACGCTAAGGATATTCATCGTAGATTCGAAGAACTAAAACGCAGTATGGCACAATTCAACCAAAACTTTGCGTTATAGACTTACCGCATGAAACGCTTTATTCAAATACTGATTTTCCTTTGCTTTAGTCCATTGGCTATTGCACAACCTACGAGTACCGATCAACAATTGGCTAACTTGTATTATAGCAATGGCGAATTCGAAAAGGCAATCCCCTATTTTGAGAAAATCCTGACCAAACAAAGCGTGAAATACGATCAACTGCGTTACGTAGAATGTCTCGAAAAAACCAATCGATTAAAGGATGCTGAGCGTTCTATGAAAAAATTTGCTTCAGCAAACAATGAAGACATCGATTATCAAATTTTACTCGGCGACTTTTATTCCAGAAACAACAATCCGGCTGAAGAAGAAAAACTCTTTAACGGAATCATCAAAACGAATACAAAAATCGGTTATCAGGTTATCGATCTGTACAACGCATTTCTGAAACGCGGAAAAACCGACTGGGCTTTGAAAACCCTGGAATCGGGAAGAAAGAATCTGAAAAAGAACTTCCCGCTTTACCTTCAGTTTGCAGAGATCTATGGTGTCCTTGGAAGAACTGATGAAATGATCACGGAATATTTCGATGCGTTGGAATTGTATCCGAATTATTTACCTGAAGTTCAAACGGAATTAACCAATAGCATTGATTTCACCAACGACCAGAATGGTGTTTATTCCAAACTGAAAGACCAATTGCTCATCAAAATTCAAAAGAAACCAGACGAGTTGATCTATCCGCAAATGCTTATTTGGTTGTTTACCCAAAAAAAAGAATTCAAAAGTGCATTGGTTCAGGCGCAAGCCTTAGACAAGCGACAAGGAAACACGGGCGCAATCGTACTTGATCTTTGTGATCTGGCTGTCGCGAATTCTGAATACAATGTTGCACGAAGCGGTTATCAATATGTTATTAATCTTGGTCCTGAAAAAGCAAACTATTATACGGCATATGTTTCTTTGCTGAATGTTCAGTACCGTGAAATCACAATTGAGAAATTTGGAACTCCGGAAACCATTGCTAGTGCTGTACAGGATTATCGTTACGCTTTGAAGAGCATTGCAAAAGGCAGAAAAGGTGTTGCGTTGATGCGTGAACTGGCTACAATTGAGGCATATTACAACAACAATGCTTTAGCCGCACAGCAGTTGTTAGACAGCACTTTGTCCATCCCAGGTTTAACCGATATGGAGAAAGCCGAAGTGAAAATGCTTTTGGCTGACATTCTGGTTCTTGAAAATGATATTTGGCAAGCTTCCTTGTATTACATGCAAATTGATACCGATTTCAAGTTTGAAACCATCGGCTCAGAAGCGAAATTCAAAAATGCACGTGTTTTCTATTACGATGGTGATTTCAAATTCGCGCAGTCGCAGCTGGATGTATTGAAACAATCAACTTCCAAGCTCATTGCGAACGATGCCATGAAATTATCGATTCTTATTACCGACAATCTTGGTTTAGATAGCAATTACACAGCAATGTACAAATTCGCAGTTGCCGATTTGTTACTCCAACAGCACAAATACGAAGACGCTTTCTATTTATACGATTCCATTCAGGCAGAATTCCCTAGTCACGGTTTAGCAGATGAGATTTTAATGCGTAAAGCTCAAGCCATGCAAGAACAAGGAAAATGGAACGAAGCTATTTCATACCTTGAGAAAATTGAGAAATACTACTTCGACGATATTCTAGCTGATGACGCCGTTTTCCAATTGGGCGACATCTACGAGCATCACCTCGATAACAAAGAAAAAGCAGCCGAATACTACAAGAAAATTCTCTTTGAATGCAAAGGTAGTTTATTGACCGTGGAAGCCAGAAAACGATTCCGGGCATTACGGGGCGACGCGGCTGTTGATGCTGACGATCTATAGATAAACACATGAATCGCATCCTAATCATACCACTCCTACTTCTCTTCGCTTCTTGCAAAAAAGAAGAAACCAGTTTTAAAATAGAAGCTGTTAACATAGCCAGTGGAACTCCCCTATCGAATTTGGAATATTACATCACTTCAACTCATGATGTAAATGGAAGTGAAACTGTTAAAGTAGAAAAGTCCGGAAAACTGGACCCGAACGGTGAAGCCTTGGTTCAGGTGAAAATTAAAAAAGGAAGAACTTATATTATCCGAATTCTTGAACCAGATGGTATTTGTTATAGAAACGCAAAATCATTGGAATATAAAGAAGGAGACGGCGAAAATCCTACTTTCCGATTTGAACTCTCAGCTTGTGCCTACATCAGATATGTCATTCAAAACATCAATTGTCAGGGAGATAATGATTTAATGAACTTCCGCACTCGATACTCGTTTACCAAATGGGGTAATTGGTCAAAAAATTATTCAGGGTGTTACAATTATGCTCAGTACCCCAATGAGGTTCCTGCTGGAGCCATGCATTTGGAATGGAAGACAAAACGCAACGGAATTACCGCAATAGACAGCAATAACGTTTACCTTTCGCCAGGCCAACTTAAAACGTATTATCTCTATTATTAAGGGAATCGGTTGTCATTCTCGATACGTTTTTTCCACGTTACATTTCAAGAAATCACTTGAACTTACGCCAATTATCGACTGAATATGTCACATCTAGTTTATGTCACATTGAGTGGCTCTGACTGTAACGTAATGGGACATCAGAGATGTATAGAATTGGCATTGGTGGTCGAGCGGAGTCGAGACCAAACGAAAAAAACCTGAGTGCCCCCACCCAGGTTTTTCTTATCAAGTCATACATCTAGTGGATGTATCAATTGATAACTACTGCTACTAACCACTACAAAGATACGGCTGAAAATTAAAATTGCAAGTGGATTTGAAAAAATATTCGTTGAAAATTGTTAAATATTCATCCTCAGATAAAGTTTAGTCGAAATCTAAAGGTATTTCAACGATGAAAATACCACTCCCATTTTTTTCAAGTCGAAATCTACCTTAAAACCACTATTTAGAATCGTTTCAAATAAACTTTAAACCCTCGTTTAAACGTTAAAATCCTTTAAATTCGCTGGTCTTAAAATTAGAAGTTATGTCAGCTTCAGTATCTACAGCTGTAGATTATGTTCCAATTCTGATCCAAGCCGCTGTGGCTGTGGGTTTTGTGGTTACCACTTTGGTCGTTGCTCCTATGCTTGGACCAAAGCTTCGCGGTAAAAAGAAAGATGCAAACTGGGAATGTGGTATCGAAGAAGTGGGGAACGCTCGTTTCCCTGTATCTATTCGTTATTTGTTAACAGCAATTTTGTTCGTTTTGTTCGACGTAGAAGTTATTTTCTTCTATCCGTACGCGGTGAACTTTCATACATTGCAGTTAACAGGATTGATCGCAGTAGTAGTTTTCGTTGGATTCTTCCTTACAGGATTCTTTTACGTACTTAAGAAAGGTGCACTAGAATGGGAAAAGTAGAAAAAAAACCAAGAATTGAAGACGTTGAAACTATCAACGGTGAAGGTTTTCAATTAGCAACACTAGATAAAGTGATTGCAGCAGCTCGTGCAAATTCCGTTTGGCCTCTTCCTTTCGCAACTTCATGTTGTGGAATTGAGTACATGGCAACAATGGGTTCAAATTACGATTTGGCTCGTTTTGGAATGGAACGTATGTCTTTCTCGCCTCGACAAGCAGATTTGCTGATCGTAGCAGGAACAATCTCTAAAAAATTAGCTCCTATCCTGAAGCAGGTTTACGAACAAATGGCTGAGCCGAAATGGGTTCTTTCAGTTGGTGCGTGCGCTTCTTCTGGTGGAATTTTCGATACTTACTCTGTTTTACAGGGAATTGATCGTGTTATTCCAGTTGATGTGTACGTTCCGGGATGCCCACCTCGACCAGAGCAAATTATAGAAGGTATTATGAATATTCACCGTTTAGTGAAACACGAAAGTCTTCGTCGTCGCTACTCTGATGAATACAAACATTTGTTGAATAAATATCATTTGAACGAAGATGAGTAATCTGACAAATGAACGCGTATTGGAGCGTCTAAAAGAGCAATTTGGTGCAAGTATCTTAAATGAGGAGACACCATATGGACTTCTTACTGTAGAAGTTCCTGCCGATAAAGCACATGATGTTATTGCCTGGGTAAAGCAAGACAATGAATTGAAAATGGCATTCCTTACTTTAATTGGAGCAGTTCATTATCCAAATCAGGAAGGTAGAGAATTAGCTGTGACGTACCATGTTCACTCGTTGATTCACAACGTACGTTTAAGAGTTCGTGCTTTCCTTTCGATCGCTGAGCCAAATATTGCAACTATTACAGATTTGTATGTTGGTGCAGATAGGCAAGAACGTGAGACGTATGATTTCTTCGGTGTGAACTTCGTTGGTCACCCGAATTTGACGCGTATACTTAATGAAGACGATATGGATTATTTCCCAATGCGTAAAGAATACCATTTGGAAGATGCCACTCGTGAAGATAAAGACGATCGCTACTTCGGTAGGTAATAGCAGAAGATTATGAGCGAATCATTAAAACACTCAGGACACTTCGTGTCGAAGGATACAGTAGACGGGGAAATTGCAACATTGAACCTTGGACCTACTCACCCGGCAACGCATGGTATTTTTCAAAACATCCTTACAGTTGACGGTGAAAAGATCTTGAACTCTGTTCAAACGGTTGGTTATATTCACCGCGCTTTCGAAAAATTAGCAGAGCGTCGTCCGTACAACCAAATTACTCCTATTACTGACCGATTGAATTACTGTTCTTCTCCTATCAATAATCTTGGATGGGAAATGACAGTAGAGAAATTGATTGGTGCTGAAATTCCGAAACGTGTACAATACATGCGCGTAATCATTATGGAATTAGCGCGTATTGCTGACCACTTGGTTTGTAA
>CAMLET010000079.1 GCA_946479125.1 uncultured Flavobacteriales bacterium | reverse complement strand
AAGTTTTTCACAATAATTGCCGACAAATCGCCCTGATACATGTCATGGGAAATCGGAAGAATTTGTGCGCTTCCACCAATGATCAGGTGTTTTCCTTTATAGAGTTTTCTATTCGGGAATTGGTTGTAATACAAAGCAAGAAGATCTTTCCCGCCTTTGTAATGACAATCCATTAAAGAATCTTTTGTGATGGGAATAAACTTGCTTTTCTCTGAAGTTGTTCCCGAGCTTTTGGCAAACCATTTTGTTTCCTGATTCCAGAGTAAATTCTGCTCATTCTCCATTGACCGGAAAATGTATGGCTTTATGGTTTCGTAATTCTGTAACGGAATATTTGAAGCGAAATCCTGATAGGAAACGATTTCAGAGAAGTTGTGCCCCTTTCCAAATTCTGATTGGTTTGCTCCCTGAATGAGTTTTTCCAATACGTCGTTCTGAACTTCCAAGGGATACTTCATGAAAAGTTCGATTTGATGAAGACGCTTTTTCATCACCCAGGAAAATATAGAATTGAACGGCATTAATGAAAAGATAGAAATAAAACGTGAATAGTTTAGAGGGGTATAATCAAAACTAAAAAAGGAAAGTACAATTTATACTTTCCTCTTTCCTCTAATGACTTTATCTCTTAGATTATCCGAATGCGTAAATCGATCCAATAATTGCAAGAGCAATAATGGTATATACGAATCCGATTCCTATAGTTGAACCTTCAAAGAAAGTATCTTCTGATTTTTTTTCGCCGTGTGACGTATGATGATCGCTTGACATATCTTTATTTTTTTCAAATGTACAATTTTGTTTTAATGACGCCTAGTTTGACGCATTTTTTTTGCTTAGTCACGCTCTCCGAAAAGGCGTAACAATGACAGGAACAAGTTGACAAACAACACATAAAGTGTAAATCCACCTAACAATTCCATTTTTCGTCTTTGATCTTCTGAAAGCATTGAATCATAAGCGTACTTCTTCAATTGCTGCATATGGAAAGCAATTAATCCTGGGAAAATGATGGCCCCAATTAAAGAAATTGCCCAAGACATTCCGCGGCTATCCAACCAAATATTCACCATTGAAGCAATGAAGATTCCTGTAAAAGCCATTCCCAAAATTGCGCCCATCTTGGTTAGATCTGCGCTGGTTGTATAACCCAGAATTGCCATTATTCCAAATACTGCGGCGGCAACCCCGAAAATGGCAAAAATAGAAGAGTGAACGTAAATGATAAAAATGGTTGACAAGGAGAATCCTAGTAAAACAGAATATAGAATGAATAATCCGAAGATGACAGGAAATGAAGCTTTATTGATTAACCATTGCAAAGCAAAAGAAACGGCTATTGGTGATAATGCAACAACCCAGAAAAGAGGTGCAATTTCGTAACCTTTTGGCGTTTGAACCAAATAGTATTTCTCAATAAACGCAGCGGTTCCATATTGATAAGCGATTATCCCTGTAATCAACAAAGCGCCCATCATGTATAAATACACATTTGCAAGAAATTTACGAGCTGAAGCTTGTTGTTCTGGAGTTGTAAAATCGACGTTATCAATCGTTGATCTGAAATTTAAATCCATGATTTATGATTTTAATGAAGTTTAGCTTGAACTAAATTAATGAATTCTTTTCGAGTTGAATCGTTGCTTAAAAACAATCCTGTGAACGCACTTGAAGTAGTCACTGAGTTTTGTTTTTGAACGCCACGCATCTGCATACACATGTGCTGACATTCCATCACCACTGCAACTCCTTTTGGTTTCAAGGTTTCCTGAATACAATCGCGAATTTCAATGGTTAAACGCTCTTGAACCTGTAATCTGCGCGAAAATGCGTCAACCACACGTGGAATTTTGCTCAAACCTACAATTGTTCCGTTTGGAATGTACGCAATATGAGCTTTTCCAAAGAAAGGCAGCATGTGGTGTTCACACATTGAATACACTTCAATGTCCTTTACAATCACCATTTCCGAATATTCTTCATGAAACAAAGCGCTTTTCAGAATCTCTTCCGGATTGGTGTCGTAACCCTGCGTCAAAAATTGCAATGCTTTCGCAACGCGTTCCGGTGTTTTCAATAATCCCTCTCGTGTTGGATCTTCACCAATTTCAGAAAGCACCTTCGTGTAGACTGAAGAGATCTGTTCTGTTATTTTATCGTCGTAATTGAATTCAGCCATGATTTAAAATGTTCAAATGGTTCAAATGGTTCAAAGAATCAAAGTTCAAAAGGTTATCGAGCGCAGTCGAGATACTTTTTGACTTAGAAAGGCTCCTTGCCTCCGTAATACTCAACAAAGTTATTTTCCGTTTCTTCCAGCTTAATATGGGCTAATTTTCCACCGGCATTAGAAATTGGACCGTCAAGTATTTCCCAGATCTTGATCACCAAATTTTCTGTAGATGCTAAAACGCCATCCATGAACGAAACATCAAGATTTAAGTTTTTATGATCCAATGGTTCAATCACCAATTCCTTAATTAAGCTTGAAAGCACTTTTAAGTCAATTACGAAACCCGTTTCAGCACTTGGATTTCCTTTTACAGTAACCCAAAGGTTGTAATTGTGTCCATGCCAGTTTTTATTGCTGCATTTTCCAAAAACTTCAGCGTTTTTTTCGTCTGACCAATCTTCTCTCCACAGTTTGTGTGCAGCGTTGAAATGCTCTTTTCTTGTAATGTAAACTAAACTCACTACTTTATTTTTTGTTATGCAAAGATAGTGCTTTCGGACTAAAGACGATAGACAAGAGACGAAAGACGGATTTTAAAAATGTTGAATCTTTATTAATAGGAAGATCTCAAGTCTTTTGTCTTAAGTCTTACGTCTAATGTCTTTTCTTAACTTTGTAAAAAATCGTATCATGATCGTAATTACGGGCGCAGCAGGATTCATTGGAAGCTGCATTGTTGGAACATTAAACGCAAAAGGTATTTCGAACCTGGTTTTAGTTGATGATTTCTCGAAAACGGAGAAAGATGAAAACTTGGAAGGAAAGTCGTTTGTTGTGAAAATTGAGCGTTCTGTTTTTAACGATTGGATGCAGGAAAACGGAAAAAAAGTAACGTCAATTGTTCACATTGGTGCTAGAACAGATACTACTGAATTCGATAAAGCGATCTTCGATGAATTGAACGTTGAGTATTCCAAGATGATTTGGAATCACTGTGTGAAATTGAATATTCCTTTGGTTTATGCAAGTTCTGCTGCAACTTATGGATTAGGTGAATTTGGTTACGACGATGTTGAAGCCGATATGCCGAAATTGCAGCCTTTGAACCCTTACGGATGGTCGAAACAATGGTTCGACATCTGGGCTTTGGAGCAAACAGAAACGCCACCGCATTGGTACGGATTGAAATTCTTCAATGTTTATGGTCCGAATGAATACCATAAAGGAAGAATGGCATCAGTGATCATGCATACTTTCAATCAGGTGAAAGAAAAAGGAAGCATGAAATTGTTCCGTTCCCACAATCCTAATTATACGGATGGTGGTCAAATGCGCGATTTCGTTTACGTAAAAGATGTAGTTTCAGTGATCGAGTTTTTGTTAACATGTAAAGCGAAATCAGGAATTTACAACCTAGGTTCAGGAAAAGCGAGAACTTTCCTTGACCTGGCAACAAACACGTTCAATGCGATTGGTAAAACTCCGGATATTTCATTTATTGATACGCCGGAAGATATTCGCGATAAATACCAATACTTTACAGAAGCAAACATGCAAAAGATGATCTCGCAAGGTTATGATATTCCTTTCCATACGCTGGAAGAAGGAGTGGAAGATTACGTGAAGAATTATCTTGTCCCGCATAAGTACATCTAATGTGTAATATCCCTCGGAGGGACATAGAGGATCACAGATGAAGATAATAATTAAAAACTTCCGTGTTCTTCCGTGCTCGTCTGCGGGAGAAAATAACCGATTATGGAAGTTGACCTGTTTTTATCCAATTACGCCGACCTTGAACAAGAACTTTGTTTCCGAATTGGAGATTTAATCAAATCCAAATTTCCTGATATCAACGAAGAAGTTGATCTTTCCGCAAAGATGATCGCTTATTCTTATGGTCCGACCTACAAGCAATTGTTGTTTACTATTTTTCCATCCAAAAAAGGAGTGAAGCTTGGTTTCAATCAAGGTGTTCAATTGAATAACGAGCATGGTTTATTGGAAGGAACTGGTAAGATTTCCCGATATATTCAGTTTCGTTCGGTAGAACAGTTAGAGAATCCGGCGATCTTACATTTATTGGATGAGGCTCATCAGTTGTATTTGAAACGGATTAAAAAATGAAATTTTTTAGTGATTTCATAAATACATGATTTCATATATTCGTAAAATCACGAATTTTCATCCAAATCGTAAATGAACTCAAAACAAATCACCATTTCCGGTGAAACAGAAGGCAAAAGCCTTTCCATCGCTGGTGGATGTTACCGCATTGTGGTTTCCGGAAAAGAAACCAATGGTGAATATGCGGTTATTGAAATGCTGGTTCCTCCGGGTGGTGGTCCTGGTCCACATGCACATCCTGAAATTCATGAAACATTTTACGTCGTTGATGGCGAAGTGGAGTTCATGACAGAAGAAGGAAAGAATGTTGCCGGAAAAGGAGCATTTGTAAGCATTCCATTGGGTGGTGGAGCTCATGGTTTTAAAAATAAAACAGATGAGGTGGCTTGTTTGCTTTGCACAGTAATGCCGGCTGGATTGGATGAATTTTTCGAAGAAATTGGCAAACCAGTTGAGCCGGGCGTATTTCTGCCACTTGTTCCACCTACTGATGAAATGATCTCAAAATTGAAAACAATAGGCGAGAAGTACGGACAAGTATTTTATCCGCCAAACTTTCTGGATTGATCTTAAACCGATTTCAAAATCAATTGTAATTAGTCATTTGCAATTGGTAATTCAACGAATATTTCAATCACAAACAATATATTTGTCGTTTTTCTGTTTATTAATCGCTTGTTCAACCAAGTAAATTCAAAATAATCGGGTTCTGCCTCTATGAAAAGTAAATTGTTCAAGGCCTTTGCATTAGGGATTTTTGTTGTCTTAGTAGCATGTTCTACTGAGCGTAATACCTTTATTAGCAGAAGCTATCACGGGGCTACAGCGCATTACAACGGTTATTTTAATGCGAATGACTTGCTGAATACAGCATTGACTAACTATCGCTCCGGATTAAAAGAAGATTATTATAAAATTCTAGTAATCGCACCACTTCCTAATGATGAAGAGGTGAAGAATTACTACACTCCAATTGATACGGCTATTGCTAAATGTACCAAGGTAATTCAACGACATGCTATGCCGTCAATGGAAAAACCTTCAGCAAAGAAAAGCGAACACAACAATTGGATCGATGAAAACTGGTTGACCATTGGAGTTGCTTCTTATTATAGAAGAGACTATGATGCTGCACAGAAAAATTTCTCTTACATCAACCGTTTTTTTGTTGGTGATAAAACCAAATTATTGGCTGAAATGTGGATGGCACGAACATTCATTCAGCAAGGAAATTATACCGAAGCGGGATTCGCTTTAGATCATTTGGACGAAATTAAAGAGAAGTCTGAGGGTGGAAAAGACAGCAAAGAGCCAAAGAAGAGAAAATCGAAGTATACAAAGAAAAAAAGCAAGGAAGACGAGGCTAAGAAGGAACCTGAGTTTCCAAAGAGCCTGAATTTCGACTTACCATTAACGAAGGCACTTCTTGCAGAGAAAAGAGGAAATAAAGAAGACGAGATCAAGTTTTTGGCAGAAGCATTACTTGCTGCTAAAAAGAAGCATCCGCGTGCCCGAATTCATTTTATTCTTGGACAATTGTATGAAGATAAAGGTGATAGAGGTAATGCTGCTTTGCACTATTCCAAGTCGTTGAAATACAATCCGCCTTACGAAATGGCGTTTAATGCGCGATTGAAAAATGCATTGAATTCTGGTGGTGAGAAAACAAAGCAAGAATTGAACAGAATGCTTCGTGATACAAAAAATGCGGAGTTCAAAGATCAGATTTATTATACGCTTGCTTTGATTTCTAAAAACGAAGGAAACGAGCCAAAAACCATTGAGAACTTCACGAAATCTGCGCTTTACAGCATGAGCAATAAGCGTCAGCAAGGAATGTCTTATGAGCAGCTTGGCGATATTTATTTTGTGAAGAAAGATTATTACCGTGCTCAAAAGTACTACGACAGCTGTGGACGAGTAATTCCGGAAACTTATCCGAATTATGAAGGTGTAAAAAACAAGGCTTCCAAATTGGAAAGCTTGGTTATTGCGATTGAAACGGCTAATCTTCAGGACAGTTTATTGCGAATTTCTGCAATGTCGGATGGAGATCAATATGCATTTGCGGAGAAAGTAATTGCACAGTTGAAGGCTGATGATAAGTTGAAGAGGGAGCAAGATGCTGCTCGCTTAGCAATTATTCAGGAACAACAAGCTGCTGCAGCGAGTAAAAACAACACCTCCAAATCTTATTGGGGTAACGATAAAGCAAAGGAAACCGGATTAGAAGAGTTTAAACGTCAATGGGGAACACGTGAAAACGAAGACGATTGGCGTCGATCTGAAAAAATTGTGATGGCTGCCTTTGTTGAAGAAGGAACAGATTCTGTTCCAAAAATAGAGGACCCAACGGTTGTAGCAGCTTTAGACTCGTTAACACCTGAAATGTTGCTGGCAAATGTTCCAAATAGCGATTCGGCTATAGATGCTTCGAGAGAAAAGTTGGTTTCGGCTTTGTTCGATGCTGGTAAAATTTATCAGGAACAGTTGAACGAAAATAGTTTGGCAGAAACGCAGTATCAGGAAATTATCGATAAGCCGTGGTCAACCGATTTCAAACTTTCTGCGGCATATCAGATCTATAGAATGTATGGAGCTGGGCATCCAACTGCAGAAACCAAGAAAGATTTCATTCTCATCAATTATCCAACTTCAGATTACGCAGGTTATTTAAGAGACCCGGAGTATTTCATTAAAAAACGTGAGCGTGCTAAGCAAACGGAAATGGATTATCTGAAAGATTTGGATCGTTATGAGCGTGGATTGTTCTATCCGGTGATCACCAATGCCAATAACATTATTGACAACGATAAAGAGAATCCGTTCCTTGCGAAATATTACTTGTTGAAAGCATTCGCTCAGGCGAAATTGAATGAAGACAAGAAAACCTTGCTTCCAACTCTGGATGAATTGATTGCTAAGTTCCCTGGTACAGACGAAGCTAAGAAGGCGAAGGAAATGAAGGATATCATTGAAAAAGGATATTCAACAAATACCTTGGTGGATCTAACTCCGAAAAAAGGAACTTACACGTATTCAGATAAAGAGAAATTGGTAATGGTTATTTTCCTTACAGAGAAGGGAGATAACAAGAAAGTAGATAACAATGTTGCCAAAACGCGCGTTGTAGAGTTCAACAGAGAATTTTTCGGGAAAGATGCTTTGAATACAAGTTCTAAGATCCTGAAAGATGAATCTGTGATCGTTGTAAAGGATTTCAAGGATGAAAGTCGTGCGCGAGATTATTACAGCACTTACAAGCGTACAAGAAAACACTTACTTGACATGCAGAATTTCAAAATTTTGTATCTTACTGAAAGTAATTTCAAAGTGCTTTTCGAAACTCAGAAATTGGCTGAGTACGAAATTTTCTTTGATGAGTATTATTAATGGAATTATGAATTGAATAATTGTCAATTATCAAGTAAATCCACTTGGTAATTGGTTCGTTGATAATTCATAATTAAGAGTTATGTCAAAATTCAAAGACAACGTTTATCTTCGTTTCACATCCGTTGGAATTCAGATGGGAGCCATCATTGGAGGAATGGTTTGGCTGGGAGTTTATCTGCAGGATAAGTTTAGTCCGGAAGGAATTTGGTATAAAGTCGGATTCTCGCTTTTCGGAGTTATAGCTGCGGTTTATTTAATCATAAGGGAAGTTATTCAACTTTCGAAAGATCAGGAAAATGAGAAATAAGACGTTTATCGTCCTTGCCATTTGGGCAATCGTTTATTGCGTAATAGTTGGAGTGTTTTTTAACGGTACCAAACATCCGCTTGTTCTTTTTTCTGTTTTTATTGGGGTTTCAGTAGTAGGTTTAGGAACCTATATTAGTACTGCTAAACCAACTTCAGATACATACGGAAGAACTCAGCAGTACATTATTGCAACCACCATTCAGGTTTTAGGCGCCCTAGGTTTTATTCTTTTTGCTCGATTTGCTGCCAGCGACGAGTTTAAACCTATTGCAGTTCATTTTCTAATTGCTTTCGTTGTATCTCTTGCTACTCAGAGTGTTCTGCTCATAAAAGAATTGAACAAAAATTAGGCTCAATTCACTTCAAAAAAGTAATTCCGTCGACGATTTTTCCTGTTTTAACATCAAAACGGAAAAACCTTTGCTTAAACTCTGAAATCTTCACGATAAATTCTTGTGTTTTGTGAAAGATTGACTACCTTTGCGCCAAAATTCAGGTTTTTAATTAAAGAATTTTAAAGCGATGTCATTCATTTTCAGTGCAAAAAGATCTTTCTCACTATTAGTAGGATTATTGATTTTCTCAACTTCATTTGCTTCAACGAAGCATGAAAAGGAAGAAGAGTTTGATGTAACTGAAATGATCATGCATCACATCTCTGATGCGCATGAGTGGCATTTATGGGGTGGGCACCACGATGCGGTGGCAATTCCACTTCCAATTATCCTTGTTGACGGCGGTTTAAAAGTTTTCTCTTCTAACAATTTCTATGATGGTGAATTGATTCACGTTGAAGGAAAAGAGGGGAAAGAAGCTAGTTATGTAAAAGGTATTGGTTCAGCTGCCGGATATGCAATGTACGAGGAAGAGATCTACAAGTTGGATGCTTCAGGTAAATTGAATGTGGTTAAAGGTGAAGTGAAAGAAGCTGATTCTCCATTGGATTTTTCGATTACAAAAAATGTTCTTTCATTAATGATTGGAGCTGCTTTGTTGTTGATCCTGATGTTGAATGTTGCACGTTTCTACAAGAAAAATGGTCCTGTTGCTCCGAAAGGATTGGCAAAATACGTTGAAGTTCTTATTGTAATGGTTCGTGATGATATTGCTAAGGCAAACATCGACCACCACAAATACCACAAGTATGTTCCGTATTTGTTGACGATTTTCTTCTTCATTTTCGTAAATAACTTGACTGGATTGATTCCGGTATTAGGTACAGGTGCAATTGGAAATATTGCGGTTACGCTTTTCTTAGCTGTTTGTACATTGTTAGTTACCGTTTTGTCTGGAAACAGAAATTACTGGGGACACATCTTTGCAATGCCAGGAGTTCCTTGGCCAGTATTGATTATTTTGATTCCAATTGAGTTGGTTGGTATTTTGACAAAGCCATTTGCATTAATGATTCGTTTGTTCGCAAACATGACTGCTGGTCACATCATTATCTTGGCGTTGATCTCAATCATCTTTATTAATAAGAGTGAAGTTTGGGGAGCGTTGTCAGTGCCTATGGCATTGTTCATCTCAGTGTTGGAGTTGTTGGTAGCATTTTTACAAGCTTTCTTGTTTGCAATGTTGTCAGCGTTGTTTATCGGTGCAGCTGTTGAAGAGGCGCATCATTAATTAGTAATTTTTTAATACATATAGCGATGGTTACAGGAAGTGTAGCAGCAATTGGAGCAGGTCTTGCAGTTTTAGGTGCAGGATTAGGTATTGGTAAAATCGGTGGTTCAGCAATGGACGCAATCGCTCGCCAGCCTGAGGCTTCTGGAAAAA
>CAMLET010000078.1 GCA_946479125.1 uncultured Flavobacteriales bacterium | reverse complement strand
TGAAATTGTTTGGTGTTGATGTTAAATCGTTTGCCGTTGCGGGTTCATTTATCCTTTTCGCAATGGCGATGGAAATGATTCTGGGAGTTCGTTTATTTAGAGATTCAGTTTCCGGAAAAACAGCAAGCGTTGTTCCTTTGGCATTTCCAATTATTGCTGGTGCTGGAACAATGACTACTCTTGTTGCGCTTCGTGCTGAATTTCAAAACATTAACATCGTTTTGGCAATTATGCTGAATGTTATTATTGTTTACGCCGTTCTTCGCTTAACAAAGAAGATAGAAAACTTGCTTGGTCCAGGTGGAATAGCTATCCTGAAAAAAGTATTCGGAATTATCCTTTTGGCAATTGCAGTAAAACTCTTTACTACAAACATTGCTTCCATCATAAGTGATATGTATAACACGCCGAAATAGATTCTTTAGCAACGCATAGAACATCAAATTAAATTTAAACGCAAAGAAGGAAGGTCGCGAAGGGATTACGCATTTTCAATTTAGATCATCTGTGT
The DNA here is from genome assembly GCA_946479125.1 of uncultured Flavobacteriales bacterium. The sequence goes on along the minus strand of CAMLET010000078.1, from coordinate 9,288 downwards.
TCATCCGTGCTCGTCTGTGGGAGAATTATCGTGTTATATGTTGCGGTAACGGCTCTGACATCACATAAGCGTAAAACGGAATGGTCATTTCTTTTCCATCGCGAACTATGGTTAATTCACATTGCTCATATGTGTTTCCGTAAATGCTGTAGCCTTTCACCTGATCTCCGACCTTGAATCCTGCAACGTCTGCTCCTGAATTTTCTACAATTTGCGTAATGAATGTCTTCCCGGAAACTTCGTCTTTCGCCATTGTATATCCGTGTGAATAGACTTTAGTTGCGCGCATTTCCAATTGATTATTCAAATTCTTGTTCAATTCTTCAATAGGAATAAGTTCTCCGTTAATAATATACTTTTTAAAGTCGGAACTAATGTCATAATCCATCAAATTCAGAATTTCTTTTTGCAACCATTGCCAATCGAACTGTCGCTTTTCCAGTTTGGTTTGACTCAGCATAATTCGCATAACAGCTTTCAGATCATACTTTCCTCCCGAAACGGTTTGTAATTTGCCATCCAGATAATAAGCGAAAATACTTCCCCGGTTATAAGGCAGTTTTCCATAGTAAGATCCATTCCAGAAATTAGGTTTAATGCTGTCGTTAATTGCCGTAGCAAGGGGATTGTTGTAATGAATCGCCAAAACAGAATCAATTAGAGCATTATATTGTTCTTTGGTAATTAATGCAGATTCGTACATGTTTTTTCTGCTGAAATAATCCGTAAATCCTTCGGAAAACCAGTAGGAAAGTTCTTCGTCAGCGGCATTCTTAATCTGATTTCCAATCCAATGATGCATCAGTTCATGATGAAATAGATAATACAACGATTCCACTTTTGTCATACTGTTACAAACTGCTGTAACTGCGAATGAGTTTTGTAACCCTGTTCCGGAGTACGACTGTTCAAACTCATTGTTGTATCCACCGGCTGAAATGGTGATCAGGAACTTTTTTGTGGAGTAATCGTCCCAAAACAAGCGTTGTTGTACTAACGTCGACTCAACAGCTTTACTCAGGTCTTCATCTTTAAATGACCATTTTCCCCGGATAGCTACTTGGGTTAACTGTTTTTTATCGTTGATCTTTTCGTAGAATCTATAATCGCCTCCAACCAAAATTCCATTCTGAAAATCGGCTACTGAAATACCCTTCAATTCTTGTTTCAGACCATTTCCAAAGCTGGTAATCGGTTTTGCAAAGTATTGTTCAGGATAGTTCTTCCATTGAAGCGTGAAGTTGTATTTGAAGTTCTCGTTTTCTTCTGGAACAATCATTCCCGAATTGGTGAATACCGTGAAGTAAGTTGGTTTTATAGTTGGCACATATTCCTGACCGCGACCAGGAATGGAATCCTGAACACCGTTTTTGAGTTTATAAGTAATCCGAACTTTTGCATTCTTCTTAAACTTCAAAGAAATGGCTTCTTTGTCCTGCTTGTATTCTGCATTTTTCACACTGATCAACTCAATGAAATCTGTTGATTCATCCATTCCCCAAACCTGAGGAAACAGGAAACGCAATCCACCTTGCTCTTTTTGCTTGAACTCGATAGTAACAATGAAGTGAGATTGATTGCTGTCAATTACGGGTTCAATCTGATAGTTGAATGTCTTCGTGTTTTGTGTAAACGAAGCAGTAATTGAAAATAAACTTGTGATGAGGAAAAGTAGTAATCTGTTCATAGAAAGCAAATATAGAAGTTCAAGTTTCACTGAATTGTGAAAAGTTCTAAAAGTTCTGATGAATGGAAGAGAAGTTCTATGGTTATCGAGCGGTTCGTGCTGAGCGGAGTCGAAGTAAGTCGAGATAAAGCTTAACTTTGCGCTATGAATCTTCATGAAGCTCTTATTGATCGCGTAGGTGAACATCGTGTAAAACTGATGCAGAACCCTGTTCACCCGGAACAGCAGTTGTATGTGTTGTACCTCGAATTACATGTGCCGCTTACGATTTTGATGACTTCATCGCTTTCAGAATATAAAATGCCAGTTACTGAAAAGTGGAAAGGAAGAGAATACAATGAGATATTCTTCGCGCTTCCGGCTTATTGGGATTTGGAAGACAAAGACAATTCTTCGTTACAAGCCATTTACGATTGGATTTACAAGTTGGAACGATTCGTTTTGGATAAACAAACGTGGTTCGGACCAGGACATTCTATTCCTTGTGGGAATCCTTCAGTTGAAATTTCACCAATGTTGAAGCAAGACAACTTCATTTTCATTAATCCAATGTTCTTAGAAGATTTGTTTCAACCATTGATCTTAACAGATAAAGTGGTTCACTTACTAGCAACCGTTCCTGTTTTCTCTGATGAATTGGAATACAAAATGACGAAAGGAACACATAAGTTTGTTCGCAGACTGTACCAAAAGAAACACGACGAACGTATTGACGAATTCCGTCACTCTTTCATGCGCAGTAGAATGCGTTTCTGGTGACTTCGACTCCGCTCAGCCACCATCCTGACACGCGTTTTAAGTTACTATCCATCAATTTGAGTAGTTCCCCTTAGATTCTCTAAAATCTATGTGACCTATGTCCCTATGTGGTTATAGTTAACTATGTGTCACTATGTGTTCAACTATGTCTCTATGTGTTTTAAAAAATAGAATCCAAAGCCCCATTAAAGATCACCGCAGCTTCTTTCAATAATTCATCTGTATGAACCGCAGAAATGAATCCAACTTCGTATCCGCTTGGACCAATATAAACTCCACGTTCCAATAAAGCTCGGTGCAATAACTTGAACTTGCTCATGTCCGAATTGATTTCGTCCGCTCTGCGAATTTTCATCTTATCGTCAAATGAAATCCAGAAAATAGAACCGATTGTTACCATTTCAAATTCGTAACCTTTTGCTTTAGCGTGAGCATTGATTATATCTGTGAAAAGCAATGTTCTTCTTTCCTGATCTTCATAGAATCCTGGTTTCAACAATTCAGTCAATGAAGCAATTCCTGCAGCCATTGCAACCGGATTTCCTGAAAGTGTTCCTGCTTGATAAACCGGTCCGTCAGGCGCTACACAACTCATGATTTCAGCACTTGCTCCATAAGCTCCAACTGGTAATCCGCCGCCAATAATTTTTCCGTAAGTCACCAAATCGGGTTGAATTCCGTAAAAGCCAGCTGCTCCTGCAAAACCAACTCTGAATCCAGAGATCACTTCGTCAAAGAACAACAGCGATTTGTATTTTGTACAGATGTCACGTAATGCATACAAGAATGTTGACTCCTGAAGCAACAATCCATTATTCGCTGGAATTGGCTCGATGATCACACAAGCGATTTCGTTTCCGTAACGCTCGAAACACTCGTTCAAAGCTTCTTCATTATTCAACGGAAGAACAATCGTTTCATTCACAAAAGCCTCCGGAACTCCGGCACTTGAGGAATTTCCGAAAGTCACCAATCCTGAACCTGCTTTTACCAAAAGTGAATCCGAATGACCGTGGTAACAACCTTCGAATTTCACGATCTTATCACGTTTTGTATAACCTCTAGCCAAGCGTATTGCCGACATTACAGCCTCAGTCCCTGAACTTGTAAAGCGAATTTTCTCAATGAATGGATTGTTCGTAATAATCAATTCTGCCAATTCATTTTCCAAGCGTGTTGGTGCTCCGAATGTTGTTCCGTTTTGAATTGTAGCAACTACTTTTTCGTAAACTTTAGGGTGATTATGACCCAAAATAAGCGGTCCCCAACTTCCACAAAAATCAATAAATTCATTGTCATCCTCGTCCCAAATTCTTGCTCCATCACCTTTTTTAATGAACAATGGCGAACCATCAACAGATTTGAACGCACGAACTGGAGAATTTACTCCACCAGGGAAAAAAGTTTTAGCCTTTTCGAATAGTGCTTGAGAATTACTTTGCTTCATGATTTTTAGCTTCTAGAATGTGTATCTTTGAACAACTTTTGTTCTCAATTTGAACAAGAGTACCGCAAAATTAGTAGAATAACAGATTAAGATGTCCAATTTCGTGAATTCTCTTGAAGCAGCTCAGGCGTTAGATGCTGCCGATCAATTAAAACAGTACAGAGAACGTTTTCATTTTCCAACTTTTACCAAAAATCCTGTTCGATATTTCACCGGGAACTCGCTTGGTTTACAGCCAAAGTCAGTTCGTGAAAAAGTGAATACTGAGCTTGATGATTGGGCAAAATGGGGTGTTGAAGGTCATTTCCATGGAACGAATCCGTGGTTCAAATACCATGAGTTCTTAACCGAAGCAGCTGCGAAAGTGGTGGGCGCACTTCCGAAAGAAGTAGTGGTTACCCATTCCTTAACAACGAATCTGCACTTGTTGATGGTTTCGTTTTACAGACCAGAAGGAAAGAGAACAAAGATCTTGTGCGAATCAAAGGCGTTCCCAAGTGATTTATATGCTTTGGAAACTCAGGTTCGTTTTCATGGTTTAGACCCAAAGGTTGACATGATCGGAATGGATCCACGTCCAGGTGAACATACTTTGCGTGACGAAGACATTCTTGCGAAAATTGCCGAATTAGGCGACACAATTGCTTTAGTAATGTTTGGTGGAGTAAATTATTACACTGGACAATTGCTGGATATGAAAGCAATCACACAAGCCGGACATGCTGTTGGGGCACACGTAGGTTTTGATTTGGCTCACGCTGCTGGTAACGCGTTGTTAGAATTACACAACTGGGAAGTAGATTTTGCTGCCTGGTGTTCGTATAAATATTTGAATTCAAGTCCTGGTGGTGTTTCAGGAATGTTCGTACATGAGAAATATGCGAATCGTCCGGACTTACCGCGTTTTGCTGGTTGGTGGGGATATGATAAGTCGACGAGATTTATGATGGAACCAGGTTTTGTACCTATGGAAGGCGCAGAAGGATGGCAGTTAAGTAACGCTCCTGTTTTAGGAATGGCCGCTCATTGGGCTTCTTTAGAAATTTTCGATGAGGTTGGAATGGTGAAGCTTCGTGAGAAGAGTGATCAGTTAACAGCTTATTTGGAGTTTATTCTTGATGAATTATCTCATAAATACGGAAACAAATGCAGTTTCGAGATCATTACACCACGCGAAAAGCACAGAAGAGGAGCTCAACTTTCAATCCTACTTCACGGAAAAGGAAAAGAAGTGTTTGAAGCAATTAGTGAAAAAGGAGTGGTGGCAGATTGGCGTGAACCAAACGTAATTCGTGTAGCACCAGTTCCGTTGTACAATTCGTTTGAAGACGTTTATTACTTAGGGAAATACTTGGAGGAAGCGATAAACTAAATTGAAAATTCTAAAATTGAAAATTGAAAAGTTTCGATTTGGTAGCTGAGCGGAGTCGAAGTACCAAATTTCTTTTCAATTCTCCATTATCAACTTTACATTATGAAAAGGGTAGCAGTAGTAGGAGCAGGTCTTGTAGGAAGTTTACAAGCAATTTTATTAGCAAAACGCGGAGTTGAAGTATCGGTTTTTGAGCGTAGACCGGATTTACGTAAGGCAACACTAATTGGTGGAAAGTCGATTAACCTTGCCCTGTCTGATCGTGGTTGGAAAGCATTAGAATTGGCTGGAATTGCTGAAGACATTCGTGCGATTTCTATTCCTATGTACAAACGCTGTATGCATGCTTTGGATGGAACGCTTACATACCAACCTTACGGAAAAGAAGATCAAGCGATTTATTCTGTTTCTCGTGGTGGTTTGAACCAAAAGTTGATGAACCTGGCGGATAATTATCCGAACATTTCGTATCACTTCAATCGTAAGTGTGATGATGTGAAATTGGATACGAATACACTTCAGTTCTCCAATAGTGAATCCGGACAAAAGGAGCAACACCAGTTCGACCATATTTTCGCAACGGATGGAGCTTTCTCAGCAGTCCGTATGCGTATGCAGAAATCAATGTTGTTCGACTATTCTCAGAAATACTTGCACCACGGATACAAAGAGTTGGTGATTCCTGCGAATGAAGATGGAACTCATAAATTGGACAAGAATTGTCTGCACATCTGGCCTCGTGGTGAGTTTATGATGATTGCTCTGGCAAACTTGGATGGAAGTTTTACGTGTACTTTGTTTTTCCCAATGTTTGGTGAAACTTCTTTCGATACCTTGAAAACAAGAGAAGAAGTAGAAGCGTTCTTTAAGAAGACCTTCCCTGACGCCGTTCCAATGATGCCGACCTTGATTGATGATTATTTCGAGAATCCAACCTCAAGTTTGATAATGGTGCGTTGCGAACCCTGGAATTACGAAAACAAGATCTTGTTAATGGGGGATGCAGCTCATGCAATCGTTCCGTTCTATGGACAAGGAATGAACTGTGGTTTTGAGGATTGTACTGTCTTGGATGAATTCCTGACGAAAAGCAATGCTGACTGGGATGGAGCTTTTGAAGCCTTTTCAAACCAACGTGTTCCGGATGGAAATGCTATCCTTGATCTGGCATTGTTGAATTACATCGAAATGCGCGATTTAACTGGAAACCCTGACTTCCTTCTACAAAAGAAAATTGAAGCAAAATTCGCGAACCTTTATCCTGAAAAATGGATGCCGTTATACTCTCAGGTTACGTTCAGCAATACGCGTTACAGTGACGCTTTAAAGAATGGTCAAAATCAGGAAAGTATCATGAAAGAAGTAATGAAAATGGACAACATTCATGAAAACTGGAATGAGGAAGCTGTGATGAATAAAATGCTTGAATTGATTTCTTGAAGTAATGAGAGGTGAATGGAAGATTTACGCGAAACAGATTGTAATCTTTAGTTTACTTTTTGCCACTTTGGAGGTTGTTGCTTTTGCGGTCGTTAGTTCAATTGCAGCTGGACAGAAAATAGGAGGAGTCCTGGTCTGTCAATTTTCAGTTGAGCTTATCAAAGATGCGTTGTCTTTAGCATTTCTTTTGCTGGTCTTGTATCGAATTGCTAAGCGGCTTGAAGAGGTAAGTTACCCCAAACTGATAATAAGTGCAATTGTCTTCCTGGCACTATCTTACCATCTTGAGTTTTTCTTCAAGACTATCTATTTTTACTCAACTCATTCTGGTGGTTATCCGGATGTTGAGATTGTCAATGCAAGTAACGATAATTTGATGAGGGAGTTGTCAAAACATGGACTTAACATTTTCCCACCTTATTATTCCTTGAATCACTATTTTTTCTATGCTTTGGAAAGACTTCTGAATTCCCGACGAACAATACCATATCTTGCTTTAATATTCAATCCAATCTTACTTTCGTTATGGGTAAGTGCAGTAGTTTGGCTACTAACAAAAAAGAAGAATCGGACGGTTTTTAATGAATCAACACTGGATAATGGATAAAATGTTGGAACTTATGATGTAACCAATGCCATTTCTTAAGATATTTACAAAAAGCAAAACCCATGAAAAATCTCTTAGTCGTTCTATTTGCAATTGGATTTATACTTCCGGCTGCTGCTCAAAAATCGAGAAAATTTGGCGGTAAAACGCGTAAAGACTTTTTCGGCGGAGCAGAAGATTATAGAGATATTACCAAGAATGGCTTACAGATCTCCTTTGGTCCAACTTATACCTTAACCCGCAATAAAATTGATGAGGTTATGGGTGTTGATGAGAACAATCGTGGAAACACCTCCTATATTGATCCTTCTGGTCGTTTGGGTGGGTTCATCGACATTGGTATGGCACATTACCGTTTGAAATCTTCTAAACTCTTGTCGAAACGCCAGGACAGAAGATCTGCGGCGAAAAAGGAAGGTCGAGATTTGATAGGTTCAAACCTTATTCACCGAATCGATTGGGGGCTAGGGTTCTCTTACATCGGCGGAAAAGAGTACACGAAAGTCGATTTTCAGGATGCTGTTGGAAACTATGCTTATTCTACTGAAGGTGAAGGAAAATTCTATAATGGCTATGTTTATGGCCGTGTAACTGCAGATCGTTTCACTAAAATTGGTGATAAGTGGCACTTAGAAACAGGACTTGGGTTAAACTTCAACTATTGTATTTTAGAAGGTTCAAGAGATTATTCTTCTACAGTTTATGCTGAACAAAAGTTCCAGAAGAATTTCCTGACTCAGTTTCATGGACATTTAGGCTTCAATTACAAAATCAGAAGAGGTGATTACTTCATAATGGGATTCTATCTTCCAATCATTGGAATTTATGAGCCAAACAAATTGAAACCAACAATTCAATGGTATTCCAGCAACTATTATCCGGCAAGTTTGCAATTCAAATGGATACATCACTTCACGAAGAAATCGAACGGATGTAATACCGGAAGCGATGCCGATCGTAAGAAGAACGAGGAATACATGCAAAATCGTTAAGAATGAGAAGAATTTATTACTTAAGTACCTGTGATACTTGTGCAAAGATCTTAGCAGAAGTTAAACCGCCAAAAGATGTTGAATTGGTTGATATCAAAGCAACAAATATTGAAGGTGATGTACTTGACTGGTTGAAAGGAAAAGTTGGTTCTTACGAGGAAATGTTCTCGAAACGAGCACTGAAATATAGATCCATGGGTCTAAATGAAATGAAACTTTCTGAGAGCGATTACCGCAAATACATGCTGGAAGAATATACATTCTTACGTCGACCATTCATTATTTACGATGAAAATGTTTGGATCGGAAACTCGCCTAAAACGGTAAAAGACGCTGTAGACTTCTTTTCTAAGCTGTAATGTTCGCTCCCGGAGATTACATTTTTAGGCTGGAAGATGGACAATATCATGTAGTCCAGATTCTTGAAATTTCGGATGATTATCTCGTAAAAGATTATTGGGAGAGTTCACTGCTGAACTTTGCTGAATTGGATATTCGCTCGTGGGTAAAACGTATTCCTCTGGATTCATTGGCGAAATATGAATTCGCTAAAAATGAAAGTCTGACCCAAAGAGATTCCGAAGAATTAGTCCGTTTTGTTGAGATAGAGAAAGGCTTGAACAATAGAAAACAGCGCACAGCTGCAATGAATGGCCTTGTTCAAACGGCAATGGCAAGTGAAGATTTTGTTCAGGCGCTCGATTTACTTATGGAATGGGCAATGCTGGAAAAATATCGCGCTGAAATTTATTTACTGCGTGAAGAATGTTTACGTAAACTGGGAAGAGAATCAGAAGCCGATTACGAACGCCACGTTTACAACACCTTGATGAATTACTAATTTCTAATTACGAGTTACTAATAATTGAAACACCTAATTTGTAATTCGACATTGCTTTGTGGCCAAAAGTAACTGAGCTTCGGTTATCGAGCGGAGTCGAGATATCGAAGTTATTTCCAGTCTTTCACCACCTTTTTCGCTAG
>CAMLET010000077.1 GCA_946479125.1 uncultured Flavobacteriales bacterium | reverse complement strand
AACTGCACCACTATCCATTGGTGCAAAAAGAGGAAGATTATTATTCATAGTCCAGCTAGAAGAATAGGCACAAGTTGTACTGTTTTGATAAGGAAAAGCATACGCTTTCACAAGACCAGGGTGCGTAGCATTGATGTTATTTGCCATTGTTTGCATTTTTGATGCGACTGGTGGACAAGAACCACAGTTTGGCATGTAAAAAATTAGCATTACCGCTTTTCCTGCATCCAAGTCAGAAAATAGATCTACGTTGTTTCCATTGCAATCTTGTCCTGAAAAATTCATTGCTGTTGTTTGGCTAAAGCCAAGAAATGCCAGCATAGCAAATGAAGCCGTCGCTAGACTTTTGTAAAGTGTAGTTTTCATAATTATTTATTGTTTTTTGATTTGACACCCTCAAGATCCATATTACATACCGGACAAGTGCCAGCCTTGTCGTATGTTTTTGAACCTTCACATTTCATAGGGCATTGATATGAACTATAATTTTCACTGCTTGAATTACAAGAAGTAAAAAGCGTTGTTACCACCATAGCGAGTGATAGAACTAAAGTAATTTTTCGCATTTTTATTCATATTGATTATTAATTGAGAAAAATCAAGCATAGCCTGAATACTGATCCTCAAAAATCAAATGATGAATACACAATTTTTTAAATGAATGGGAACTTTTAGTTCGGGAGGTGGCGCATGTACCGAAGGCTGTATAATCTTTGGAACGTACAGTTCATGAACCTGTTCGATGGTAAAGCCAGGGTAAGGTTCGGTAACGATAACAGATGAAAAGAATACAATTGCAGAGGGCGGTTTTTGATCTTCACTTGTCTTTTTAAAACAAACCTGAACATCTTTGCAGCAGCCCTTTTTCATAGGTTTTCCCGCACAACAAGACTTGTGCGCACTGAAACCAACAAATGAAACTGTTTTAATTTTGCCTCCGCAATAATGGATATTAGCAGTCAGTCTAACACTTATTAGAAGATAAAATACTGCAAGACTATATACCAAAATTGTTTTCACAGAGCTAAATATAAGCCCTTTATTGGATAACGAAAAATTAACAGAAATCAAAAAGAACCTTAATTATAGGAAAGCTAAGGAGTGATTTTTTAACTTTAAGTTTAAAATAGTTGTTTTAAGACAGCAGGTGGTTTACATTTGCTTACAATCAAAATGAGAATGAAACGGATTCTTTCACTTATAATAATGGTTCTATACCTGCTTCCAGCTCTTGGAATGACGGTGTCGACGCATTATTGCGGTGGGAAGTTGGCTAATGTTTCTTTGTTTGGTTCAACATCAAAAATGAATTGTTCTTGTGGAGCAATGACTCCTAAAAACAAGGTTCATTTTAAGAAAAAATGCTGTGAACAAGTTACCTATTCTTTAAAACTTGGAAACCAGCAACTAAAGCAGTCAGCTTTAATCTTTAAAAGCAATGATTCAGGTATATTAGAAGCAAAACAGTTGAATTTCGATTTCATTCGAAATACGGCAATTGTAACAAAGAAAGTAATACTAAATTACTCTCCAAATCTACCGCCAGGCAGGTACAAAGAACCGATCTACATACAGAACGACTCCTTTCTAATATAGACTATCGATAGGCAAGTTTATCCGTAATCCTTTTAATAGGGTTATTCTTTAGTTATTCAATAAAATTTATATTATGAAAAATTTACAGCACTTGATGCTGGGAATGTCACTGTTAATGGTATTCACCAGTTGTGCAACCCCAATAAAAAACGCAAAAACCGAAACCTATAAGGTTGCAGGTAATTGTGAAATGTGTAAAAACACAATCGAAACAGCAGCTAATAAGAAAGGTGTTTCTTCGGCTGAATGGGACACAGACAAAAAAGTAATGAGTCTTACGTATGATTCTCAGAAAACCACGGCATCTGAAATTCTGAAAAGAGTAGCGTATGTGGGGTATGATAACGAACAGTTTTTAGCTCCCGATGATGCGTACGCAAAACTTCCCGGATGCTGTCAGTACGACCGAATCAAAAAAGAGGCATCTGTTATTACGAATAATACTGTGAATAATTCGAAAGAGAGTGATACAGTTGTAAAAGAACAGGAGAATGTCAACCAGCTTTCAAAAGTGTACGACCAATACTTTGCATTAAAAGATGCGTTGGTAAAAGACGATGGTAATTCAGCATCTTCGAAAGCGTTAGTGTTAGTGAAGGCAATCAAAGATGTTGATATGAAGGCAATGTCATCAGAAGAACATTCAGCTTGGATGAAGGTAGAAAAGGATTTGTTGATGCATGCTGAACACATCGGCGAGACAAAAGACATCGCACATCAGCGTGAGCATTTTTCAATGTTATCGCAAAACGTCTATTCGTTAACCAAAGTATTTAAGCTGGGTGAAACAATGTACTTGCAACATTGCCCAATGTATGATGATGGAAAAGGTGCAGATTGGTTAAGTAAAGAGAATGCCGTAAAAAATCCATATTACGGAAGCTCAATGTTGACTTGTGGGAAAACAACCGAAACGATCAAGTAAGTAAATGAAGGTTTATATCAAAAACATTGTATGCAACCGTTGTAAGATGGTGGTGAAGTCTGAGTTTGAATTACTCGGACTTCAACCGCTTTCGGTTGAATTGGGTGAGGTAGAACTTGATGCACCATTGACCGAAATCCAAAAGGAACAACTTTGTTTGCGATTTGAAGAATTGGGTTTTGAATTAATAGACGATAAAAAAAGTCGGATAATCGAAAAGGTGAAAAACAGTATTGTCCAACTGGTTCATTATTCTCCCGAAAGTGTCAGGATAATTTTGTCTCAACACATCAGTGCTCAAATACCTTTGGAATACAATTACATCAGTAACCTTTTCAGTGAAGTAGAAGGCACTAGCATTGAGCAATACTACATTTCCCAAAAAATTGAACGAGTCAAAGAATTGTTGGTTTATGATGAATTGTCTTTAAGTGAAATTGCATATCAGTTAGATTATAGCAGTGTCTCTTATTTGAGTAAACAATTTAAAAAGGTAACAGGTTTGACAACCTCTCATTTTAAACAATTAAAAGCACAAAAACGTATACCAATAGAAAATCTGTAAATCATACCAAACGATTCCTGAATTGTGTCATAAACGACTAAATCGATGTTCAGACCTTTGTGAAATAAAAAATCAATAGTTATGATACACACGTATAGTATTGCTGGAATGACTTGTGGAAGTTGTGAAGCAAAGGTTAAAGGAGGTTTATTGGGATTACCAGATATTTCATCGGTAGATGTTTCCAAAGAGAAAAAAACAGTAGTGATTACAATGGATAAACACATTTCAATTGGTGCATTGCAAGATGCCTTGGGTGGAAAAGAATCTCGTTACCAGATAACGGCAAAGGAACACAATGAATTAAGTGAACAGGCTAAAAGTTGGGTTCAAACTTACAAGCCAGTTTTGCTGATATTTATGTACATCACTGGAGTTACTTTTTTGGTTCAAATATCGGCTCATCATATTGATTACATGCATTGGATGAGGCATTTTATGGCTGGATTCTTTCTGGTTTTTTCGTTCTTTAAGTTACTCAATTTGAAAGGATTTGCTGAAAGCTATGCCATGTATGATATTGTGGCGAAGAAAATACCTTCTTGGGGATATATTTATGCATTTATAGAGCTTACGCTCGGACTTGCCTTTTTGACTGACATATTTCCATTGGCTGTAAATTGGATAACTGTTGTAGTCATGACCGTAAGTATAATTGGAGTTTTGAACAGTGTTTTGAATAAACGGACAATTCAATGTGCTTGCTTGGGTGCTGTTTTTAATTTACCAATGAGTACAATTACAATTATTGAGGACGCACTTATGATAGTCATGAGTGGTCTCACAATCTGTTTACTTTAATGAATAAGATACTAATTTTCACTCTTTTTTGCCTGAACGTGTTTTCAGTATTGGCGCAGAAAAAGGTCCGATATGATTTGTATGTAAGAGATACGGTAGTTTCTTTCACAGGCAAAGAAAGTCATGCATACTCGGTGAATGGAAGTATTCCGATGCCCGAATTGCATTTCACGGAAGGTGATACTGCCGAAATTTGGGTTCACAATGAGTTAAAAACAGAAACCTCCATTCACTGGCATGGATTGATTCTGCCTAATGAACAAGACGGAGTTCCATATTTGACTACTGCACCAATAAAAGCAGGAACTACACACTTGTACAAATTTCCTATAGTTCAAAACGGAACATATTGGTATCATTCACATACTGGTTTACAGGAACAAAGCGGGATGTATGGCGCATTCATTATTCACAAGAGAGATGAACCTAAAATGGCTGAATACACTATTGTTTTGAGTGATTGGACAGACATGAAACCATTCGAGGTGCATCGGAGGTTGCACATGGCCAATGACTGGTCAGCAATCAAAAAAGCCAATCTTCAAAAAGGTGCAGTTCAAAGTTATGCAGATGCAATTGGAGCAGGAAGCCTTAAAACAAAATTCGGGAACGAATGGAAGCGAATGCTCGCTATGGATGTAAGCGATGTGTACTACGATAAGCTTCTTACTAATGGTAAATCAGAAGATAATGCTCCAATATTCAAAGCTGGCGATAAGGTTCGAATAAGAATCATCAACGGTGGTTCGTCCTCTTATTTTTGGATGCGTTATTCGGGTGGTAAAATGAGCGTTGTTGCCAGTGATGGAATGGATGTTGTTCCTGCTGAGGTTGACCGTTTTATTATTGCTGTCGCCGAAACTTACGATGTCATTATAACCATCCCTACAAATAACACCTCTTTCGAACTTCAGGCAACGTCAGAAGATAGAATAAGAAGCACATCATTATGGCTTGGAACGGGAGTTAAACAGTTGATATCACCTTTAGAACCATTGAAATATTTTGAAGGGATGCAAATGATGAACGACATGATTAAAATGGATGGAAATCTGGACGACATGGGCATGAATATGAGCTTGCAACAAATGGACATGAATGTGGTGATGTATCCTGAGATTACTGGTGCTAAGAAAAAGAAAAAACAGAAGAACAAACACATGGATATGACTGATGGCAGTCAGTATAACAGCAATCAACTTTCTGAAATTGTTACGCTGAACTATAACATGCTCCGTTCACCAGTAAAGACTACATTACCAGATGTAAAGACAACTGTTTACAACTTCGAACTAACAGGAAATATGAACCGCTATGTTTGGAGTATTAACAACAAAACAGTTTCCGAAACAGACAAAATACTGATTAAAAAGGGGGAGAATGTGCGCATTGTTATTTACAATAATTCAATGATGCGTCACCCAATGCACTTGCACGGGCATTTCTTTCGGGTTGTGAATGGGGCTGGTGACTATTCACCATTGAAAAATGTCTTGGATATTATGCCAATGGAAACTGATACAATTGAATTTGCAGCTACAGAAAGTGGAGATTGGTTTTTCCATTGTCACATACTTTATCACATGATGAGTGGAATGGGACGAATCTTTAGTTATGAAAATTCTCCTCCAAACCCCCAATTGCCTGATCCTGAAAAAGCGCTTAAAAAGTTATATTCGGACGACCGTGAATTTCATTTCATGTTTCAAAATGATTTTGCCACAAATGGGAACGATGGTGAAATGATGTTGCAAAATACCCGTTGGAATCTTCAGGCAGAATGGAGATTGGGTTACAGCTCGATGATGGGATATGAAACGGAAGCACATTTTGGAAGGTACATTGGTAAAATGCAATGGCTAATGCCTTACGTCGGATTGGATTGGCGTTATCGCATGATGGACAGTGGAATGGGTGAGAAAAACCTCTTTGGTCAAGTGAACACACATGATCGACGAACAGTAATTTGCGCTGGAATCCAATACACTTTACCCATGCTTATCATTGCAGATGCTCGAATAGATTCAGATGGTAAGCTGCGTTTACAATTGATGCGTGAAGACATCCCGCTTACGAAACGGCTTCGTTTGGGATTGATGTATAATTCGGATTTTGAATATATGGCTGGCTTAAAATATGTACTTAATAAATCGTTTTCGCTTTCCGCTCATTATGATAGTGATATGGGTTTCGGAGGAGGTTTTACATTTACCTATTAAAATGAATACTAATAAACTAAAACTATAAACAATGAAAAAATTACTACTTACGATTTTATCAATCAATTTTCTCTCGGCTTCTTTTAGCCAAACCATCAGTTGGGATGCGCCTGTTACCGTGGCAATGGGAAGTATGTATAACAACATTTATCCAAGACTCACATTAACCGATAATAATATTCCTGTTGCCTCTTGGATGAATGATAACAATAACAAGATTTATACGGCACGCTGGAATGGAGCTTCCTTCAACATGCCATTAACAATCAGTCCAACTGGGGTAATGCCTTTTATTGCGAATTGGGCTGGGTCTGAAATTGCATCTTCGGGTGACACCGTTTTTGTAACCTTCAGTACTGACTTTAGTCAAACGAGTAAAGTCTATACTGTTAGATCGCTGGATGGTGGGATAACTTTCCAAGATACTGTACGTGTTGACCAAATCGGAACAGATACACCACGTTTTCCAACTGTTGCTGTTGGGGTTGGAGGAAATCCAATTATAGCCTTTATGCAACTCGATTCAGGTTTTGGTAACGCCGAATATGCAGTTACCAGGTCTATGAATGGCGGAACTAGTTATATGCCTTCGATTATACCATCTTTAGGTGCTGTTGGAACTGTTTGTGATTGTTGTCCTGCAACCATCATTGCGAACGGCAATCAGCATGTATTGACTTACAGGAATAACGACAACAATATTCGTAACATGTGGGCATCTTATTCCACAGACGGAAGTGCAAGTTATCCTGTTTCATCAGAAATAGACGAAACAGATTGGATGATTATGTCTTGTCCTTCAAGTGGGCCATCTAACGTAATCATTGGGGATTCACTTGTTTCAACATGGATGAGTAACGGTAAGGTTTATGTTGGAACGATAAATCTTACAACTCAGCAGAACGGAATGCAATTCCAACTATTCCCTATGGGAATGGGAACGCAAAACTATCCGATTATTGCAGGAAGAGGTGATACATTAGGCGTTGTTTGGCAAGGTTCTGATGGAGGTACTCCAAGAGTGTTTTTTACAAGCTCCGTTTCGGGTGCAAGTGGTCTGGGAGTTGTCATTGACACACTTACTGCAACCTTCAGTGGAACTCAAACACGTCCTGATCTTGAATATGCAAACGGCAAATTTCATGTTGTGTACAGTGATGATAATGATGTGAAGTACTTGATAGGAACGGTTGAACAATCAGTTGGATTGGATGAAAACACGAAACCATCACTGTCACTATTTGTTAGCCAGTTGGGTGAAATCACTTCACTTCATATCCAATCCGATATTCAACAAAATGCATCAATAATGGTGGTAAATTCGCTTGGGCAAGCATTATCCGTACAAGAAACCATTCTTAATTCAGGAGAATCAATCATTGAATTATCGAATAGCATTTCGAATGGAATGTGCTTTATCCTTGTTACGTCAGAATCAGGTGAAGTAATTGTACAAAAAGCTATATTGAATAATTAAAAGGCAGAATAATTTTACGGCTAAACTCATATCAAAATGGAAAAATTCAATAATAAAACTCATTGGGAAAACATCTATTCTACCAAAGAATTGACAGACGTAAGTTGGTTTCAACCTGTTCCAGAAACCTCATTGGAATTCCTGGCACAATTCAAATTACCTAAAACTGCAAAAATCATCGACGTTGGCGGTGGCGATAGTTTGTTAGTTGATCACCTGATTGAACAGGGCTATTCAAACATTACAGTACTCGATATTTCTGAAGTTGCTTTGGAAAGAGCAAAAGCTAGATTAGGAGATAAAGCGGAATTGGTAAAATGGATTGTTTCCGATGCTTCAACCTTTGTACCTGTTGAAACATACGACTTTTGGCATGACCGTGCGGTATTTCATTTCCTGACAGAAGAAAAGGACATCGAGAATTACATGAAGGTTCTTGCGAAGGGCGTCAAAGTTGATGGAATTTTGATTATGGGAACTTTTTCAGAGGTAGGTCCAACTAAATGTAGCGGCATCCCAATTAAGCAATATTCTGAAAAATCAATGACGGATAGACTTACAGCCTTATTCGATAAAATCAAGTGCCTGACAGTTGATCATAGGACTCCTTTTGATACCATCCAAAATTTCTTGTTTTGTAGTTTCCGTAGAAACTTAAATGGAGCGATATGAGTTAAATTCTGACACATGAAACGTTTATTGTTTATCCCAAAATAGCATTTCGAAGAAAATGATTCGAATTTGTCTGACGATTAAAAGTTGAATCGCACGAATACAAAAAATAATAACTGCCCACCAATTGGTGGGCAGTTGTCGTTTTATTAAAAACCTACTCAATCCCCCCTTCTTTACAACAAGTATCTCATCAAATCAAAAATCACTATCTTCGCTAACAATGAATCGATTGAAAAAGGTAAGCATACTATTTCTGATTCTGGTGGTACTATTTCCCGGAGAAACAGCTCATGCCTTTTCTTTTATTCCCAAATTCATTTCACATTACAACCATCACAACGAAGAACACCACAAAGTAGGCTTTATTGAATTTATTGGTGAACATTTCACCAGTAAAGCGGAACACGATAAACATGAGCATCACGACGAGGATCAGGAAAATTGTCCGCTCACACACAATCATTCCGCAGTTCAATTGCTGTATATCATAAAAAAAGATTCCTTTTTAATAGTGTCTGGATCTCCTGTTAATCCAGACAAAGAAAAATCACAATTACCTGCTTACAGATTCACATTTTCCGAATACAACGGAAGTATTTGGCAACCGCCTAAATTGAGCTAATCGTTTTTAGAATAATATTTTAAGACCTCAAAAGGTCTTGTTTGTCCGTGCATATTATTGCCGGCAATTGTTTCACGATTAGACTATTCAGCATGTTAGATAAAGTCATTCAATTTAGTATTAAAAATAAGTTGATGATCGGTATTATGATCGTCGCACTTATCGGATGGGGTACATACTCTATCAATCAATTACCCATAGATGCCGTTCCTGACATCACAAACAATCAGGTTCAAATTATTACTGTTTCACCGAGCAACGGGGCAGAAGACATAGAACGTTTCGTGACTTTCCCTGTTGAGCAAACCATGGCAACAATTCCTCATATCGAGGAAGTTCGCTCTTTTAGCCGTTTCGGTCTTTCTGTTGTAACTGTGGTTTTCAAAGAAGACGTAGACGTTTATTGGGCTCGCCAACAAGTAAGTGAGCGCCTAACAGATGCTTCGAAAACCATCCCTCAAGGAATGGGAACTCCTGAAATGGCTCCTGTAACAACAGGGCTTGGAGAAATTTATCAATATGTTATTCATCCCAAGAAAGGATATGAGGATAAATACGATGCAACCGAACTGCGCACCATTCAGGATTGGATAATTCGTCGTCAATTATTAGGTGTAGAGGGAATTGCCGATGTGAGCAGTTTTGGAGGCTTTCTAAAGCAATACGAAATAGCCTTAGATCCCGACAAATTGAAAAGCATGGACGTTGGTATAAACGATGTATTCATTGCGTTACAAAAGAATAATCAAAATACAGGAGGTGCATACATCGACAAAAAACCAAATGCTTACTTCATTCGAAGCGAGGGGTTAATTCAATCCATTAACGACATTGAAGAAATAGTTGTTACTACCCACGACGATGGAATTCCTGTACTTATACGAAATGTTGCCGAGGTGAAGTATGGAGCAGCAACCCGATACGGAGCAATGACACGGAACAATGATGGAGAAGTTGTTGGGGCAATTGTTATGATGCTGAAAGGGGCAAACTCTTCCAAAGTAATTGCCAACGTGAAGGAACGAATGACCCAAATCGAAAAAACACTTCCAGAAGGAATTGTAATTGAACCGTTTCTTG
>CAMLET010000076.1 GCA_946479125.1 uncultured Flavobacteriales bacterium | reverse complement strand
TTTACTTGATTGCTTTGGCAGTTGGTAATCTGGAATACAAATCGCTTGGTAAAAACTGTGGTGTTTACACAGAACCTGAAATGATTGACGACGTTGCATGGGAATTTGCGGATCTTCCGAAGATGATCACTGCAGCAGAAAGTCTTTACGGACCTTACAAATGGGGACAATACGATGTTATTGTTCTTCCTTATTCTTTCCCGTTTGGCGGAATGGAAAACCCGAAATTGACCTTTGCTAATCCAACTTTGATTGCTGGTGACAGAAGTGCTGTTTCTGTAATTGCTCATGAATTGGCGCATTCCTGGTCGGGTAACCTGGTTACAAATGCCACCTGGAACGATTTCTGGCTAAACGAAGGATTCACTGTTTATTTCGAAAACCGAATCATGGAGAAACTCTATGGTAAAGAAACGGCAGACATGCTTTCTATCATCGAATTCCAGGAATTGGAAACGGAGATCAAAGAATTTACTGACGCTGGCTTAGAAGAAGATACTCATTTGAAGTTAGACTTGAAAGGAAGAAATCCTGATGATGGCTTAACTCAAATTGCTTACGTAAAAGGTGCTTTCTTCCTCAAAACATTGGAAAAAACCGTCGGCAGAGAACGTTTCGATGAATTCCTGAAAGGATATTTCAATGATCATCAATTCCAAACATTGACAACGGAACAGTTTAAAGCATACTTAGAGAAAAAGTTGTTGAAACCTGAGAACATTAAGTTCAACTGCGACGAATGGTTCTACAAAGGTGGATTACCGAAAAACTGTATTCGCTTGACTTCTCCTCGTTTCGAGAAAGTTCAGAAATATGCTGACGAGTTTATTGCCGGAAAAGATATCTTCAAACAACCGAAGAAGAAAAAAGGCAAGAAACGTGAACCAGCACTTTCACGTGATTTGTATACACCACAGGAATGGCAAGCATTCATTCGTCAGTTACCTGACGTGATGACAGCTGAACAAATGAGAAAGCTGGATGCAAAACTTGATTTCAAGAATTGGGGGAATGCTGAAGTAGCTTGTGAATGGTTTGTTTTGGGTATCAACTCCAATTACGAAGACATCAAACCACAATTGAAAGCATTCTTGCTTCGTACTGGTAGACGTAAATTCCTGGTTCCAATTTACGAAGCTTTGAATAAAAACAAGGCTTGGAAAGATTGGGGTTATCAGGTTTACAAGGAATCGAGAAATAACTATCATCCGGTTTCTATTCAGACTCTTGATGCTTTACTTTCCTATAAAAAAGGGAAATAACTAAGTTTTCATATGGAAAATCGCCTCGCTTATTTGTGTAGCTCAAACAGTTGGGGCGGATTAGAGATGAATCAGTTGCGAAACGCTCGCTGGATGAAGGAGCGTGGACATACCGTTTTTATATTCTGTAAAGCGAATTCTCCAATTGAAGAAGCGGCAAAGGCTGAAGGCATTTCTGTTGTTACTATTTCTGGTCACAAAAAATACTACGATTTCAAAGCTGGAAAACTGCTTGCAAAGGCACTAAACGAACATCAGATCACACATTTGATTCTTCGTGATACACGCGACATGAGCGTAGGCGTAATTGCCAAGCGTAAATCGAAAACACCAATTCATCTTTCTTACTTTTTGGAAATGCAGTTGGGTGTTTCCAAGCGAAACTTACTTCATACTATCCGATTTAAAGGTTTGGATGTTTGGTCTTGTCCGTTGAATCATCTGGCAGATCAGGTACGAAAATTAACCCGATTCGATCAGAGTAAACTTCATGTTATTCCATCCGGATTGAATCTGGAGCAATTCAGATCAAACATCACGAAAAACGAAGCACGAAACATTCTGGAATTACCACAAGATCAAAAGATCATTGGTTTGAGTGGACGCTTCGATCCGTTCAAGGGACATTTACTACTTCTGGAAGCTCTTCATAAACTAAACCGTGAAGATGTAAGCATTTGTTTTCTGGGTGAACCAACACGTGAATCTGGTCCGGAATACGTGAACCAAATCATGGAAACAATTGCTTCTTACGGTTTGACCAATCGCGTATTCATTCGTCCGTTTCGTAAAGACATTGAAGTTTTTTACAAAGCAATCGATTACTTCGTAATGGCTTCAACAGCTGAAACATTCGGAATGGTAACGATTGAAGCAATGACAAGCGGCTTGCCCGTAATCGCAAGTAACAGCGGTGGAAGTCCAGAAATTCTTGAGTTTGGTAAATGTGGTTACTTGTTTGAACCCAGAAATACAGATAGTCTGAAAGAAAAACTGGAAGAAGCTTTATCCAAGCCCGACTTCCCAAATGCAATTGATCTTCAAAACTCTGTCGAGAAATACGATTACCGAAAGGTTTGTGAGTCTGTAGAAAATGCTTTAGGCTTAAACTAAGCCAAACATTCCCGCAAAAATATCCCGCAAAGACGCAAATGTTTCCGCCTGCGGAAACTGCTCGCCTAACGGACTCGCTATGAGAATTGGGCATTCTGGCGGTCATCGAGCGGAGTCGAGATGTAAGCGCCCTACTAATTTGTGTCCGCCGCGGCGGACGGGAAAAGAAAAACGTCGGCTAGTAGCCGACGTTATAATATCTGTTATGCGTTTTCCAACTTATCCTTATGAATCGCCAGCATCTCAAAGTGCTTTTGGTCATTCATCTGGTGTTTTCCAATTGGAACTTGCTTCCCGTCCGTTTCAAAATTCTCCAGATAGAACAACTGATAACCGTAATTATCAACAACGTCATACAGTTCATCACGCTCCTGTGGTGTCAATTTCTTGTAACACTCAATCATCAAGTTCGGACGGTATTTCGTCAAAATATCCGGTAACGTTTTTAAAATCTCTTTGTCATAACCTTCCGCATCAATTTTGATTAGATCAATCGTCTCTACTCTATCAGCGTAATTCTTGAATAAGAAATCCTGTAAATTCTTACCAGTTACTTCCAATTCAAACATATGATTGTGTTTCTGATTTTCAATTTCAGATAAAAATCCTCCATTACAAAAAGACGCATCCGAATAATTGAAAACGAAATTTCCTTCATCCTTGGTCGCAGCAAAACAGTAAGCATCAATATTTGTTTGTGCTTTGTTCAATCCTGCATTCACTTCCAAAATCTTGAAAACGTATTTGTTTGGCTCTAAACCAATCACCAAGCCTTCTTTTCCAACTGCCAAAGCCATAGGAACAGTTGTATCACCTGTATGGGTTCCAATATCAACGATTGTACTTCCCGGTTTCGCTAGTTTCTTGTAAAAATCAATGTGCGATTTAGAAAGGATTACCGGTTTTTCAGAAGGATGGAGCCATTGTGCAAACTCCACTTTTCCATAACCTTCAATTTCAAAAGTTCTGATTTCACTTCCATACTCCACAACACCATGCTTAGCTTGTTTGCGTTGCGCTAATTTCTTCTTTATATAATGTATCATAATCGCTATTTCTCGAGAAATCAAAGCAAGACATTTCAATCTCTGAACAGATTTCCTGCGGCAAAGTTAATGAATTCGCCTATTGTGGAACAGGAATAGTGTAATTGAAATTGATATTGTTAGCAAACATCGGAGTATTATCTATCATTAAACTATCAACGCTTCCAGTAATTTGGATCGATTGTGTTCCAATAGCCGTTGCATGTACCTGTGGGTTTGTAATTACGAAATCGTTTCCACCGTACATCCCTGTCCAATATTCACCATGATGAACGAACATACTCAACATCTTCATTTCTTCATCATCATTCCATTCAAAGTCACCATTATTAATTGCTGCTGCCAATTTTGAAGCTGTCAACTCAGGCATTTCTCCATCATTGTCCAATTCAGAATAACTGTACTGAACAACCACTTCAATATTAAATGCGTAAGCGTCAGTCGCAACCGAATCCACATCAAACTTGTCACCGGCAGTCCAAACACGAACATTTACCCAGCGGTATAGAAAATCGTCAATAATGTAAGATTTGAAAATGATCGGGGAAGTGGAATTGGTGTCCAGAGAATACGGAACACCGTCTATTAAACCTGAATGAATTAATTGGTAGTCCACAACTGGTTCTGGTGGCGGAAGCGGATTATCCTTTTTACAGGAAATCAAAAGAACTGGTATTATTAGGAGGAAGAAATATTTCATAAGTTGTAATTGAAACAATACTACGAAATACAAGCGATAAATCAAATAATGTCCATTCGACCACGAATAATCAAAACCTGATTTCGACTTCTAAAACAACACGCATTATTCTTTAGCATTGCCACACCTTTGATTCAAACTCAAAGTCATGTATCGTATTATCTTATTAGTCATTTGCATTTCTGCTACACTCTTTTACAGTTGCAAGCAGAATGAAACACTTGTTTCCGTTGATCCAAAGTACCAAAAATGGATTGCCGGTTACACTTATGGTGTTATTTCCAATGTCGAAAACATCACCATTGAATTGAGGGATGAAATGGATTCTACCCTTATTGATGAGTTGGAGCTTAAATCCAATATGGACGATAAGATACTGAACGAAATTCTGGAAATAAGCCCTGCCATTGAAGGAAAAGCCAGCTGGACAGATGAGCGTACCATTACTTTCGAACCGAAGAAACGACTTCCATCCGGACAACTGTATACCGTTTCTTTTGATTTAGAGAAAGTGGCAAAAGTAGAAAGCGGTTATGAAGAATTTGTGTTTCAGTTCGCTACAATTCCTCAAAAAATCACTGTGGATGATGTTTATGCTATGGAATACGATTCGTACAACACCGAATGGTATTACGTAGACGGAACCATTTCATTGAGTGATTATTGCGACACATCGAAATTGAAAGAAGTACTGAACGCGAAATATCAGGGAAAATCGCGGGCTATCACTATCAACGAAGGTTACGACGGAAATTCCTATTCATTCAGAATTGACAGTCTGAAACGTGGACAGAAATCCAGAACATTGGAGCTTTCCTGGAATGGAGAACCGATCAATTCAGCTTCGCGAGGCTCAAAAAATGTAGAAATTGCTTCACTTCACGACTTCAGTGTGGTGAGTATTGATGTAAAAAACGAAAAAGAACAATCGGTTGTATTGACATTCTCCGAAGCGCTTCAGGTAAATCAGGATTTGAAAGGTTTAATCGATATTGGAGACGTTGAAGGTGAAACATTCTCGGTTTATTACAATCAGGTCACGGTTTATCTTCCTCATAATATTGAAGGAACCAAACAGCTTCACGTCCACTCCGGAATTCGAAATCATAAGGGAATCAAGGCAGAAAGAGATACAACACGAAATGTAACGTTCATGCTTCCTGGTCCACAATTGCGAATGTTGGGAGAAGGTTCTATTCTGCCCGATTCTAAAGGTTTGATCTTTCCCTTTGAAAGTCTTGGGTTGAAATCTGCAACTGTTCGGGTAATAAAGGTGTATGAAGAAAACGTGCATCACTTTTTGCAAGTCAATGATCTCGATGGTTCGGATGCCATCTTTCGTTTCGGAAAGAAGATCTATGAGAAGAATATAGACATGGACATTCCAAAAAAAGACAAAGCCAATTGGACAACCAACGTTTTGAATCTGGAACATTTTATCAAACCAGAACCTGGGGCAATCTATCGAATTTCAATCAAGTTCGACAGAAAAGACACCTATTGCGATTGTCCAGTAGAAAGTGAAACCACTGAACAATCCGAAGAAGACGAAGAATGGAATGAATACACCTGGCACATGGACGATTGGGACGACGGTTATGCTTCATGGGGCGGATACGACAATGAAGATTCTCCGTGCAGTGATGATTATTACTACGGAAAAGCAATTTCGACCAACATTCTTGCTTCAAACCTTGGGATTATCTTCAAAATGGATGGTTTTAAAACTGGACACACCTTCATTACCGATATGAATACAACCGTTCCCATTTCCGATGTGAATGTCACTTTCTACGATTTCCAAAAACAAGTAATATCATCGGGAAATACTGATTCTCAAGGAATGCTGCAAACCAACTTTTCACGCAAACCGTTTTTGATGGTCGCAAAACACGGAAAACAGCGCGGTTATCTGAAAGTAAGCAATATGCACGCCAATTCAACAAGTGAGTTTGATGTAGAAGGTGAAGCAAACGAAGCAGGAATTCAAGGTTTTATTTACGGCGAAAGAGGTGTTTGGCGACCAGGTGATTCCATTTTCATGAACTTCATTCTACGTGATCTGGAAAAGAAACTTCCGGCAAATCATCCTGTCACTTTTACACTTACAAGCGAATCAGGAGTTGAAGTTTCAACACTTACAACTACACAATCTTTAAACGGTCATTACCTCTTCAAAACAGCAACTGAAGTATATGCTCCAACAGGAATTTACACAGTTACAGCTCGTGTTGGATCAAGAGAATTCACGAAATCCATTCGTATTGAAACCATTAAACCAAATCGACTAAAAATAGATCTGAAACTTCCGAAAAGTGCTTTTGCCGACAGTAATGCTGTACTGAAATCGAGATGGCTGCATGGAGCACCTGCACGGGAATTGGAAGCAAAGGTCGAGGTGGAATTACACGCGCAAAAAACAGCAATTGAAGGTTTCAAAGATTACGTTTTCGATTCACCCATTAAGCAATTGTCAAGCATGCCAACCGTTCTCTTCGATTCAAAACTCGATACAGAAGGTAAAACAGATTTCGAATGTATGATCCCGAATATCAGCAATGCTCCTGGAGTGCTGAAAGCAACTTACACTACACGTGTTTTTGAAAAAAGTGGTAACTATTCTATTGATCGTTTCACAGAAGATTATTCACCATACAATCATTACGTGGGAATCAAAATTCCGAAGAAAGAAGCAGACAATAGCTTAATTTCGGGCACGAAGCATGCATTTCCATTGATTATTACAGATGTCAACGGAAAGATCTGTACGCAACAGAAAAAACTAAAAGTTCGCATTTACCGAATGGAATGGCGCTGGTGGTACGAAGCTGGTGAAGATGATTTCACGGATTTCATTTCCAGAAACGGAAACATGGTGGTTTTTGATTCAACAATCATAACATCAACAGGGAAAAGTGCTTTCAGCTTCGGAATTCCGGAAGAACAATACGGGCGTTTTCTTATCACTGTAACAGACGAACGCGGTCAGCACCAAACAGGTGAAACCATTGTAATCGACCAGCCTTACTGGAGCAGAGGAAACCAGAGTAACAACTCTTTTGCTTCGATGTTGAACTTTTCTACGGATAAAAAAGTCTATCAAAAAGGCGAAGAGGTAAAAGTAAGTATGCCTACAGCTTCGTCAGGAAGAGCATTGGTTTCCATCGAATCTCAGAAGAAAATTTTGAAGAAATTCTGGATTGAGACAGAAAAAGGAGAAACAGTTTTCACCTTCAACACAACTGCAGAAATGACCCCGAATGTGTATATCCACATTTCATTGTTGCAGCCACACAGTTCAACCGTAAACGACTTGCCAATTCGCATGTATGGAATTATGCCGATCATGGTGGATGATCCTGAAACGCATTTGGAACCAAAAATCACGACCGATAAAACCTGGAAACCGGAAACAACTGAAAAAGTAACTGTTTCGGAATCGACTGGAAAAGCAATGACATACACGGTTGCCATTGTTGACGATGGACTACTCGATTTGACTCGATTCAAAACACCGAATCCATGGAGCAAATTCTATTCGAAAGAAGCGCTTGGAGTAGAAACCTGGGATATGTATGACGATGTAATTGGCGCTTTTGGCGGTCAATTAAATAAAATGATCAGTATTGGTGGCGATGGTTCTGCCAACGACGGAGCCGGACCAAAAGCCAATCGTTTCAAGCCAATGGTTCATTTTATCGGACCATTCTATTTGCCAGCTGGCGGAAAACAAACCCATGAAATTTCACTTCCAACGTACATTGGTTCTGTGCGAGTAATGGTGGTTGCTCACAACGATGATTGTTTCGGTTCAGCAGAAAGTACCGTTCAAATTAAAAAGCCTCTGATGATTCTTGGAACCTTACCTCGCGTGCTTGGTCCAACAGAAACGATTCAGTTACCAATTGATGTTTTTGCAATGGAAAAGAACGTCAAAAACGTAAAGGTTTCTGTTACTACGAACGATTTCCTTCAAATCAAAGGCGGAAACACACAGCAACTGACTTTCGAAGAAATTGGAGATGAATTGGTAAACTTTGAGTTAAAGGTTGCGGATAAACTCGGAATCGCGAAAATCAAAATTGTTGCAGAATCAGGTTCGGAAAGAGCTGTTCAGGAATTTGAAGTAGACGTACGTTCTGCGAATCCTGTGGTCCGCGAAACGACAATGAAAAAGTTACGCCCGGGAGAAAGTGTGAATATGTCTGTGAGCGCAGATGGTTATGCCGGAACTCACAAATTTCTGATAGAAGCCAGTTCGTTTGAGCCTATCAATTTTGCACAGCGAATGGATGAACTGATCTGTTATCCTCACGGATGTATTGAACAAACTACTTCAGCAGTTTTCCCGCAATTATTAGCGCAAGATGTGATGAATTTGCCAACGAAAGATCAGGAACAAATGGTTAAAAACATCAATATCGCTTTGAACAGATATAAAAGTTTCCAGAACTATCAAGGTGGATTTGCATACTGGCCTGGAAAAACTGATGGAAACGAATGGGGAACAAACTACGCCGGACATTTCATGATTGAAGCTGAGCTGAGAGGTTATTCCGTTTCCAGCGAAATGAAAAGCAAATGGCTTTCGTTCCAAAAAGATATGGCGAACAATTGGAGCAGCACAAAAGGGACCGTTCACGATTACGATGAAGCAACGAATGAATTAACACAAGCTTACAGACTTTACACTTTAGCTTTAGCCGGTGCTCCAGAATTAGGTGCGATGAACCGAATGAAGGAAATTGACAACTTATCGAACGTCGCAAAATGGCGTTTGGCGGGAGCTTATCATTTAGCGGGACAAAAAGACATTGCGAAAAAACTGGTTTCGAATGCTTCAACAACTGTCAAAAAGTATAGAGAATTTTCTTACAGTTTTGGCTCCGATTTCAGAGACGAATGTATGATTCTGGAAATTACCAACCTCATTCAACCAAGTAAATCAGCAGCTCTTCGTAAAAAAATATCTGAAGTCTTGTCTTCTGGAAATTGGTTGAGTACACAGGAAACTTCTTATGGTTTGATTGCGATGACATCCAGTTCATCAAAATTGGCAGGATTAAAACTAAAATTGAACGGAGAAAACCTCGATTCGAAGAAACCTGTCATCAATAAACAATACGGCGAATCGGATTGGGGTAAAAAGAAAAAGGTAACCATTCAAAACACATCATCAAACACCATTTATGTTTCCCTTACCACTTCAAAGATTCCAAAAATTGGAAAGGAGAAGAAACTGGATAAAAAACTGAAGATGTTCGTATACTACAAGAACATGAATGGCACAAAACTGAATCCGGCAGAGATTGTTCAGGGAACGGATTTCTACGTAACAGTTCAACTCACAAACACCAGCAAGTCGCTGTACAAAGAAATGGCATTGAGTCAGATTTTACCTTCAGGCTGGGAAATAATGAGTACAGATGCTTCAGACGATGAATCAGGAAGTACTGCGGATTATCAGGACATTCGTGACGACCGAGTTTACTCCTACTTCAACCTGAATCCTGGACAGAGCAAGAATTTCAACATTCAGGTGAATGCTTCTTACTTAGGAACGTACTACATGCCTGGAATTTACGCAGAAGCCATGTACGACAATTCTGTTCGATCACAATCCAAAGGAAGTTGGGTAAAAGTGGTAAAGGGCGGAGATTTACTCGTGAAGAAATCGAAGAAATTATTGAATCCCAAATCAACCAGCACTTCGACAAGCTCAGTGCGAACGGTGATGGCCCGCGCCGCGGCATGATGGGCGCATGAACCTGTTCTCGCTCCTCGACCAGGCGGCGCAGCGCTTCGCGGCGCGCGGCGCGGTCTATCGCGGCACCGAACTCGTG
>CAMLET010000075.1 GCA_946479125.1 uncultured Flavobacteriales bacterium | reverse complement strand
TTGTGGGTGAAAGCGTAATTTCACGCATTGCCACTTTAATGTCGTGAATTTTCCCCGACACATAAACTTTTCTTGAACCTGAAATAGCACCAGTAGTGATACTTCCGGCTTGAGGTGTTTTATCTTCTTTCTTCATATTTTTTTTAGACTTTAAGATTTTATGACATCAAGATATTAGGACTGCATTTCCATCTAATACCTTGAACTATTGCTTTCAAAATAATATTTCGGATTTAGTGATTCTATGATTTCAGACTTATCAAAGTCTTAATGTCTGAACATCATAAAGTCTTAATATCCATTATCCGCCTTGAGTAGCTTTAATTATCAACACTTCATCATTTTCATTCAACTGGAAATCCATCCAGGTTGATTTTGGTTTCACTTCGCCGTTAATAGCCACAGCAATACCGTTCTGTTTTTCTCCAACATGAAGGAATACAAGTTCTGATAGCACTGTTTGTGCTTCAATTTCCTGGGTCTGATTATTTAGAGATATCGTCATTCCAATTGGTAAGATACATACTTCAGGAATGACATCAAAGACGCGATGAGTATTTCGCCTTGTTCATTTCACTTTTCCCTACGTCGGTGCTAACCGATCCCAACGATGAATGTTGGGATGCTGACTTCTTCCTATCAGCATCAGGTTCAAAGGGTAAATTCTCAGTCGGCAATTGCAGACACCCCTAAAGTGATGTAAAGATAGGTTAGATAAATTACAATTGAAAATGTAAAAGTGATTATTAAAAAGATTTTCACTTGGCATCTATCTTAGCGACAAACTTACCAATTGCCAGTTATTATCATTTCTAATGAAGGTCAACTGGTTTTGTTCATCAGTTGAGTTGTTGGTTAGAATTACATTATAGCATGGATAATCGATATCGTTATACTCATAGCAGTCACTGAAATACTCGTCGAACATGGAAAAATCGTAGAGAAAGAAATCTTCAGACTCACCGAACCAATCGTAGTTGTTATCGTGTATCAATTGTAGAAATTTATCAAGCGATTCGTTTTCTTGATTAAACATATCAGATTGGGAAATACACGTCCAACCTTCTAATGCATCCCAAATAACTAAACTATCTGAGCTAGATTTTTCCATTTGTTCTTCACTTAGGTTTTTCAAAAACGACTCCTTAAACCAATAATCAAAAACTTTATCAAGATTCTCGAACGAAATATATCCTTTTCCCTTTGCCTTAAAACTCACTCGCAGGCTGTCAGTTGAAGGTTTATTAGACCATTCGTGAGTTGAGTAATCCAAATTACAGTTCATAAACTCACCCTTTTCATCACGCATAAAATGCTTACACAGTACATCTCCTTCAATAAACAATAGTTGCGACTGACCTCCTACCCAACTGTAATGTTCGTTGTCTGGATTACCAAAATTGTCTTTCGCAAATTCCTTTTTAGCTCCTTTCAACGCCCAAACAAAATCATTTTGCACTGTTTTCATATCGTCATAAACAGCTGGAAAAACAATTCTTCCATCCACATCCATTAATCCTACTTTTTGAGTTTTCGGACTTCTGAAACGAAGAAAATAATTGGTCTCGGCATCAGCGGCCGCATCAAAAAAGTAAACGGAATCTTCCGCAAACTTAGAACCATCGTATCGTAAATAGTACGTTGAAAAATCGTCTTCGGTGATTTGTTCAACAACAGCAACGGCGTACTCAAAGCTATTGCATCCAATCATCACAAATTTCGCTTCCGTGAGTATTTTTCCTTCCTCATTTTTGAATCCCATTAAAGTAGAATCCTGATTGTAATAAGAAATCCATTTGGAGGTAGATTGAGAAAAGCCAATTACAAAAAGTAATGTAAAAAACGTCGTAAGAAATAGTTGTTTCATGTAAAGCAATGTTATTCTAAAATAATACTTTTTATAATCCAGTTTCTACTTCGTTGTTACATTAAGCTTACCCGCCGCAAAAAACTTCAACGAAAAGTACATAGCACCTAGCATCAAACCGAGAAAAACAGTTACTCCCCAAGTCGTGGGATGACTTGAAGGATTGGCAAAACGATCAGCAACATCATTGAACAATCCACCCGGATGTTTTACAATATCCCAACTGTTCCAACGTAAAAATCGACCAAGGTAGATTCCAAAACTTGACATAAAGATCATTACGACCACCAAAACAGTTGCCCAAGCTTTATTTGTCCAGCTCACCAATGCGTCTTCAATATGCATTAAACTGATAAAGCCAGCTAAAAGTCCTGTCCAGGCAAACGACATGATCAACACCAAATCGAACCAAATAGGCATAGAAGAATTGAGTTTCAGATGAAATAAATCTGTAAGAATGTATGGAGCATTTGGGAAGAATAACAACCAGGAAGCAAAAACCAATGCTATTCGAGCCTTACTTTTCCGCTCCGCAGATTGTGATAAAGCAAAGTGTGTAATTATCAAGGGAACAAGTGCCAAAAATAAATTCCAAAGTAAAAAACGGAAGTGAATTGTATCTGAATAATTCATTCTGAAATAGATCAAACCAATACAGAAAAAGGTTAGAAACGCTATCAACATGTTCTGTTTGTTGGATAGTAAATGTGATTTTAGGAAATTCATGAATTAGAATATTTTAGGAATGAAAATAATGAGTCCGACAATAAGCGCTCCGATAGCACAAACAAGCACAGCTCCCGCTGAAAGATCTTTGATTCTCTTGATCTGAGCATTCCAGTTAGGCTCAGAAAAATCGCACATTGTCTCAAGAGAAGTATTGAATAATTCTGCAGCAAAGACAATTGCAATAGATAAAACAATTGCCAGCCATTCGGTTGAGTTAATCTTAAAAACGAAGCCAAGAATAACCGCTGCAACAGCTGCTAAAAAGTGAATTAATGCATTCGGTTCTTCTAAAATCAAGGTTTTCAAACCGCTCAGCGCATAACCAAAGCTTTTGATTCTACTTGCCGGCGAGAGTGTTTTTTGGGTTTTCATAACTGATATTTGACCTAGGTAACGATTCAATTTGAAGATATTGTGCTGTTATGATTTATTAGCAAATTTTCAACACTCAGCTGAGTCATTCCACAATAAATCAATCAAATAACTATCTTCGAATCGGAAAACGGATACTACATTGAAAACACAACTCTTCATTGCTTTTTTTACATCACTATTCTGTATCAACAGCTATAGTCAAACCCAGCATCAGCTAGATTCTATGGAACGATTGATTCCAAAGAAAAAAGGTGAAGAGAAAGTACGCTTGCTAAATGACCTGGCTTATTACTATTGTCAACTAGATGCTAAAAAAGCAATTGGCTTTGGTGAACAATCGCTTGTCATTGCTCAAAAACTGAATAATGAGGTCTTACTGGCAAGTACTTACAATGATTTATCAATGCCGTATTTGGTTAACGGTGATTTCCCTAAAGTGGTAGTTCTGAACCAAAAAGCACTTGCCATTCGAACACGATTGAAAGATACGGTAGGAATTATTGCGTCTGAATCGAAATTAGGAAATGCTTATTATGAATTGACCAGATACGACGAAGCTCAGGTTTGTTATGATCACGCTATTGAATTGGCCAGAAAAATCAAAGCGGAACAATACTTACTTCAACTCTACATCAACAGTGGAAATTTATTGGAGATCACTGGCTTCGTAAAAGAAGCTTTGAAACTTCAGCAGGATGTAAAGCAAATAGCCGAAAAAGAAGGAAATATTCCAATTCTCATAACGGCTTACGGAAATATCGGATCGTGTTACAGAAAATTGAAAGAGTTTGAAAAAGCTCGTCAAATGTACAAAGCAGCTATTCCGTTAATCAAAAAAAACAATTCTCCTGAGCAATTGGGAATGGTTTACCAAGGATTAGGTGTTGTTGAACGAGATGCAGGAAACACCGATCTTGGTCTAAACTATTATAGAAAAGCCTTAGCCATTTATAAAAAAGTAGATTCAAAAACGGGTGCCGGAATCGTTTCTGTCAATATCGGAAACTGCTTCATGGACATTCAACAATTGGATAGCGCTGAAGTCTATTTACTGCAAGGACTTCATCTGGTAAAAAACACGAATTCTTACCGTCAAACAATGTTGGGATACAAGAGTTTGGCAGCGCTGGAATTGAAACGAAAAAACTATCAGCAGGCAAACAAATATTTAACATTTGAGAATCAATACAAAGACAGCGTAATGCTTCATCAGGGAAACGAAGTATTGGCAGAAATGTTTGCGAGGTACGAAGTTGAACGAAAAGAACGTGAGTTAGCTGAAAGTAAAGTGCGAATCGCTGAAAATCAAAGTCAGAAAGCCATTTGGTTCGGTGTTTCGGCTTGTTTACTTTTTCTGGTGATCCTGGTAACGGTTTACTTCCGTCACAAACGAAAACTTGTTCTGCAGAAATTGGAACAAACCAAACAGGAAGAACAATTGCTTCGTCAGAAGCAGCTGCACGAGCAAAAACTGGATATCTCAAGAGAGTTACACGACAACATCGGTTCGCAACTCACCTACCTTATTTCTTCTATGGATCACATGATCTATCAGGAAAAGGCAAATGTTCAACTGCATGAAAAACTGAGTGAATTGATGCAGTTCGGTAGAACAACAATGGGTGAACTTCGAAGTACGGTTTGGGCAATGAACGTGGAAAATGGAACCATTTCAGACTTTATTGACAGAATTGAAAGTTTAGGTGCAAAAAGCCCAGTTCCTTTTTCAATTACAAGAGAAACTGAGACCGAAATTACATTCAAGTCTTTGGAGCTATTAAATCTTTACCGCATTGTTCAGGAAGCGACTCAGAACACCTTAAAATATGCAAATGCTGAAGAAATTCAGATCAATATTTTGGAAAAGAACAAGCAGTTGATCCTTGAAATTCGCGATAACGGAAACGGTTTGGTGGAAGCCCACAAAGATGGAAACGGCTTACGCACCATGAAATACAGATGTGAAGAAATTGGCGGTAAATTTGAAATTGAAGGAAAAGCAGGAAAAGGGACTACGGTACGTTGTGTTTTTTCCGGTGGAATGAGTTAAACTGAATTTATTTTCTTTGAGTCGTTTACTTTTTTTTGCTTTATCAGCAAAAAAAAACATTATACAATTGACAAAAATGGGAATTTAAAGAAGGTGGAACTTTAGTTCAGAATCTTATTTTCTTCATTACCTCCAAGCGTATTCAGCATCTCCAAAAATTGTTCTGATGGAGTTACAATAATAGCATTGTCATCTCCAATAGAATATTCTATTTCCTTTAATTCGCCATGAACATACCAATAGAGTTTTTTACTTATTGATCCAGGCCCTTCTACATGCATACCATAGGTCATTAGTGCCAAGTGAGCAATTATTTTCGCTATGTCTAAATTATCAATTGGGTAAATCAACGTTGTGTGTCGATGAGGAAAACAAATTACAGAGCCATGAATACCGATTAATTCTGATCGATTTTCTATATCGAAGTAAATATTAGAAGAAAATAGATGATCAGTAATAATTGCGTAAAAATCAATTCCATCAATATTCTGTTTCGCAACTGGAAACTGATTTGCAGAAAAAACATTTTGAACAGCAATTATAAAAACTTCTTCTAAACTTTTATCCCAGCTTTTAAAGTCAGTGTCAATAACACCTTCAATCATTTCAGGAAAATCATAAACTAATAAAGCGAATAAATCTTCGCCAAAGTGAAACCCAACTGTTGATTGTATTTCCAAATGATCAATATAAGAAGCATGATGTACTCTAACTGCCAAAAACTTGCTTATCTGCGTGAAATCTGACTTAATACCGTCCATTTTTTTCAGCGACTGATTTGCGATTCGAAGCGATTCGAAATGAAGACGAATCATTTCTTTATAATAAGACGTATTGTGGGGTTTACAATTCTGAGCAAGATTAACTATTCCAGCATAAGTTTGTCCAAATTCATTCTCTTCGGCAAAATGAATTGCTCCATTTTCAATCTTAATTTCTACATTTATTCTTTCGAAATAGAGTTTAAGTTCCTTTAGGAATCTATTGTACTCTTTAGGTGTAAAAAATGAAGCCCATCCAGGAACTCCCTGATCTTTGTTTTTTTTGAATAATGAAAACATGTAAACGAGTTTAGGTAAAACAATTATAGCAAATAGTTTCCTACTTGTAGATCTAAAGGAGTAAATCAGTCTTAATTCTTCAACAAATAATTCGTACTTCTTCCACCCGATTCATCTTTTACAAGAACATTTTTAGCAAGTAAATCATTCAGATCACGAAGAGCCGTATCAGAGGAGCATTTGCACATTTTAGCCCATTTAGAGGAAGTTAAATTTCCTTCAAAATGATCATGCAATAAATTCAACATTTTCAATTGACGTGCATTGAAAAGGGTTTGTGCATGTAGTTTCCAAAACTCCGATTTCTGAAGTGTATTTTTCAGTATTCCTCCTGTAGATTCCAATGCCTTCTTGAAACAACTAAGAAACCAATCTATCCATTCCGTAACCTCCATATCGCCTTTTTGCATTTTCTCCAAAAGACGGTAGTAGGCATTCCGTTCTTTTCTCAGTTGAGCCGATAAACTATAGAATTGCTGAGTGCTTTTATCTGAACGCGCCAATAACATGTCCGAAAGTGCACGAGCTATTCTACCATTTCCATCTTCGAATGGATGAACCGTTAGAAACCATAAATGTGCTACGGCAGCTTTCATGACCAAATCCAATTTATTGCCATGATCTGTGTTGAACCAAAGTAAAAAAGCTTCCATTTCATCTGGAACAAAATCTGAATGTGGTGCTTGAAAATGAACTCGTTCTTTACCCATTGCACCAGAAACCACTTGCATTGGTCCAGTAGAATCTACTCGCCAAGTTCCAACATCTATTGTGTACATTCCACTCTTTCCTGTTGGAAACAATGCTGCATGCCATCCGAATAAACGTTCTTTCGTAAGCGGTTCAAAGCAATTTCCTATTGCATCAAACATCATTTCAACAACGCCATCAACTTCTTTTGAAGGTTGAACTTGTTGGTATTGATCCAAGCCTAATTTTCTGGCAACAGAAGAACGAACTTCATCCGGTTTGTATAACTCACCTTCTATTTCAGCTGATTTTTCCACTTCCATGGATAACGATTCCAGCAAGGCATTTTCACGCATTTCAAAACCCAAAGTTTCCATTTGCCCCATTAACCTTCCCTGAAGATTACGGACATCAGCAACCAGAGAGAACAGTTCTTCTGTACTCCAATAGAAATGCGGCCAATCTTTGCGCTGATGTAAATAGAAACTCATTCCCCTTATATTTCACAACGAAAATACGCATTATTCACCGCAATTAAAACTATTCACCGCATAATTTGCGTTAATAAAACTCTTATTCACCGCAAAATAGAAACGATCAAATAGATATTCTATAAATATTCCAACCAATTGTTAGTTGTACACGTCATTAACTGTGAATCGAAAAAAAACTAATCATCGAATAACCACCACCCGATCAATAAAAAAAGCCCTGACGTTTATCGTCAGGGCTTTTATCAAAAGCGATGCTTTTTCTTATTTCAATTCAGCTTAAGCTGTAGCTTCTGCAGCTGGTTTCTCTGGTCTTGGCAAAAGAACTTTACGAGACAATTTCCATTTCTTCGTTTTTGGATCTTTACCAACCACTTTAAACTTCAATACGTCTCCTTCTTTTACTACGTCTTCCATTTTTGCAACTTTCTCCCAAGAGAATTCAGAAATATGAATCAAACCGTCAGTTCCAGGAAGAATTTCAACGAATACACCGAAATCTTTGATTGCTTTCACTTTCCCTTCGTACTCAGCACCTTCATCCACAGTTGGAGGGAATGCAATCATACGTACACGAGAAACAGCAGCATTCATATCGTCTGCGTTATTCGACATAATCTGAACACGTCCTTCACCAGTTTCCAATTCTTCAATTGTAACTGTTGTATTCGTGTCTTTTTGAATTCCTTGAATGATTTTACCTCCAGGTCCGATGATTGCACCAATCATATCGTTTGGAACGTTGAACGCTTCAATACGAGGAGTTTGAGGTTTGAAATCAGGATTTGGAACTGCGATAGTTTCAATAATCTTGTTCAAGATATGTAAACGTCCACCACGAGCTTGCTCCAATGCCTGGATCAATACTTCATATGGCAATCCGTCAACCTTGATATCCATTTGACAAGCTGTGATTCCTTTTGCTGTTCCAGTAACTTTAAAGTCCATATCTCCTAAGTGATCTTCATCTCCTAAGATATCAGACAATACAGCAAACTTACCTTCGTCAGCAACTAATCCCATAGCAATACCAGAAACTGGTGCCTTGATTTGAACACCACCGTCCATCAAAGCCAATGTTCCAGCACAAACTGTTGCCATTGAAGATGAACCGTTAGATTCAAGGATATCAGAAACCAAACGAATAGTATAAGCGTTATCTTCTGGTAAAACCGGTTTCAAAGCACGTAGTGCCAAGTTTCCGTGTCCAATCTCACGACGAGAAGTTCCACGCAACGGCTTAGCTTCACCCGTTGAGAACGGAGGGAAATTATAGTGTAATAAGAATTTCTCAGTTCCGTGGAAAGTAACTCCATCAATCAACTGCTCATCCATTTTACCACCAAGTGTCAATGTTGTCAAAGATTGCGTTTCCCCACGTGTAAATACAGAAGAACCGTGAACTCTTGGCAAGTAATCAACCTCAGCCCAAATTGGACGGATCTCATCAAACTTACGACCGTCAAGGCGTTTTTGCTCATGCAACATTACCCAACGAACTGCTTTTTTCTTCACTTCAGAGAAGTAAACAGAAATGAATCCACCAACTTCAGCCAATTCTTCTTCAGAGTAAGATGCCTTAACCTCAGCTTTGATAGCTTCGAACAACTCTGTACGTTTCGCTTTATTAGCTAGACCTTGACGAGCAACCTCCTTACACTTATCCATTGCCAATTCGTACACTTTCGCTCTAACATCTTCGTTATGCGTTTCGTGAGAATAAACTCTTTTCGGATTAGCTGTTGGAATTAAAGCTGCAAGATCTAACTGAAATTGACATTGCTCTTTAATTGCATTGTGTGCAATTTTGATAGCTTCAACCATTTCCAATTCAGAGATTTCTTTGAACTCTCCTTCAATCATGTTTACATCTTTCATCGTACCAGCAACCATCAAATCGATATCTGCTGATTTCATCTCTTCCATAGAAGGGTTAACGATCCATTCACCGTTTACACGACCTACACGTACTTCTGACATTGGTCCGTTGAACGGAATATCAGAAACTGCGATTGCTGCAGAAGCAGCTAAACCACACAATGCATCTGGATTGTTTACACCATCGTAAGACAACAATTGAATCATCAATTGTACTTCTGCGTGGTAATCGTCCGGAAATAATGGACGCAAAGCGCGGTCCACTAAACGCATAACTAAGATTTCGCTTTCAGATGGACGAGCTTCACGACGGAAGAATCCACCAGGAAAACGTCCTGCTGCTGCGTATTTTTCACGGTAATCTACCGTTAACGGAAGAAAGTCAACTCCGTCTTTTGCTTCTGGTGCGGCAACTACTGTCGCAAGGAGCATTGTATCCCCCATGCGCAACACCACTGATCCATCTGCCTGCTTTGCAAGCTTCCCTGTTTCGACTGAAATTTCTTTCCCGCCTGTAACGATGGATTTTTTGATTCCTATATTCATATTTATTTATTACTTATTAAACAAAAAAGGGGACAGCGGAATAATCCGTCAAGCCCCCCTTTTAATATGTTGTCAACGGGATGAATCCCGTTCAGATTACGTCTTAACGACGTAAACCTAATTCTTTTACCAAAGCACGGTACTTCTCGATATCCTTTTTCTTAAGGTAATCTAACAAGCTACGACGCTTACCAACCAATAATTGAAGAGCGCGTTGTGTTCCGTAATCTTTACGGTTCTTTTTCAAATGCCCAGTTAAGTGAGCAATACGAAATGTAAACAAGGCAACCTGACCTTCTGTTGAACCTGTGTTTGTT
>CAMLET010000074.1 GCA_946479125.1 uncultured Flavobacteriales bacterium | reverse complement strand
GATGGAGTTAACAACTGGGTTTACGACAGATACCAGGAAGGTACAAGTGCAGCTTACAGAGCATTGTTCAAAAGCTTAACTTGGATCGCAAACACGGTAACTACTCCAGGTAAAAACTTGTTGGAAACAGAAACACGTATTAAATTACATGTTGAGCGTCCATACGAGGATTACATCGCAACTGGTGAAAACGGTGGTAAACCAAAATACTCTTGGAATATGGATGCATTGATGACTACAACAGCTAGTCAGGATGCTTTGGTAAGTGCACTTGATCTGATTAACGTAGTGCCAAATCCTTACTATGCGTTCTCTGATTATGAGAGAAACCGTTTGGATACACGTGTTAAGATCACAAACTTACCAGACCAATGTACGGTGTCTATTTACAACGTAGGTGGAAAAATGATTCGTCAATTTAAGAAAGACAACACAGTTACTTCTATCGATTGGGATATGAAGAACTCAATTGGAGTTCCAATTGCAAGTGGGGTTTATCTAATTCACGTTGACGTTCCAGGAGTTGGTGAGAAAGTAGTTAAGTTCTTTGGCGGTATGCGTCAAATTGACCTTGAGAATATTTAATCGTTACTGAATAAGTATGAAATCAATTAATAAAGTATTAAAATATACAGCGTTGGCTGGAGTAGTGCTAAGCTACTCCACTGCCTTCGCGGGTAACGAGGATCGCGTTGGTTCTGCCGGAGCTACACAGTTACTAATTAATCCTTGGTCTCGCAGTATTGGTTACGGTGATGCAGGTTGTGCTTTCACAACTGGTTTAGAAGCATCTTACTCTAACATTGCTGGTTTGGCCTTTACTGATAAAACGCAAATTAAATTCAGCCACACGAACTGGTTAGGTCGTGCTAATATTGGATTGAATTCTGCAGGTTTGGCTCAGAGAATTAATGATAACACTGTTATCGCCGTTTCAATTCAGTCAATGAATTTTGGTGATAATATGGTTACTACAGTTGATCTTCCTGAAGGTGGTATCGGAAACTTTTCTCCAAGATACAATGTGTTTAACATTGGTTTTGCGAGAAGCTTCTCTTCTTCTATCTATGGTGGATTGAACTTTAAAGTTCTTTCTGAGAATATCTCAAACTTGAAAGCGACAGGAATTGCATTTGACGCTGGTATCCGTTACGTTACTGGTGAACAAGAGCAAATCAAATTTGGTATCAACTTGAAAAATGTTGGTCCGGTTGTTAAGTACAGAGGTGATGGTTTAGGAACTGAAGTAACTTATAATACAAATGGTGAGATTGCTACATTGGAGCAACGTTCAGCTACGTATGAGTTGCCTTCATTGTTGAACATCGGTGCTTCTTACGACTTCAATTTTGATGAAGCTAATCGTTTGACAGTAATGGGAACATTCACAGCAAATTCATTCCAAAATGATCAATACCGTATAGGACTTGATTATGGAATGACGTTGGACAAAGCAGCATTCAATTTCCGTGCAGGTTACGTGTTGGAGAAAAACATTTTCTCTACTGAAAATCGTACAAACGCACTTATCGGACCAACTGCAGGTATCTCTGTTGATGCTTTAGTTGGAAAGAACAAAAGTGCTTTAGGAATTGATTATGCAGTTCGCGTTGCAGGTGCTCTTGGAACTATTCATACTGTAGGAGCTACTATTAGTTTGAAGTAATTATTTAATTACATATATTTGTTAGAACAGGAGAGTCCATTGGGCTCTCTTGTTTGTGTTATATAAGGAACCAAATACTATACAAAATGGCTGATGTAGCTTATTATACTGAGGAAGGTCTTAAGAAATTGAAAGATGAATTGCATCACATGAAAACGGTGCAGCGTCCGTCAATTTCCGAACAGATCGCTGAGGCTCGAGATAAAGGAGATCTTTCTGAAAATGCTGAATACGATGCAGCTAAGGAAGCACAGGGATTGTTGGAGATGAAGATCTCTAAAATGGAAACACTTATTTCTAAAGCAAGATTGATTGACAACGATTCTATAGATAATTCTAAAGTATTCATCTTGTCAAACGTGACGATTAAGAATGTAGACAACGGAATGACCGTTCAATATACCCTTGTTGCTGAAAGTGAAGCCGATCTTAAGGCAAAAAAAATATCAGTTGATTCTCCGATTGGAAAAGGTTTGTTAGGTAAAAAGGTTGGTGAAATTGCCGACATTCAAACACCTAACGGAATCATGAAATTTGAAGTTGTTGAAATTACACGCTAATGGCAACTATTTTCTCTAAGATTATTGCTGGTGAGATTCCTTGCCATAAAGTGGCTGAGAACGATAAGTATTTGGCGTTTTTGGATATCCAACCCATTCGAATGGGCCACGTGTTGGTAATTCCCAAAAAGGAAACAGACTATTTATTCGATTTAGAGGATAATGAGCTTTCAGAATTGATTGTGTTTGCCAAATCTGTTGCAAAGGCAATAAAAGAAGTTTATCCTTGCAGAAAAGTAGGGGTTACCGTAATTGGATTGGAAGTTCCGCATGCACATGTTCATCTGCTTCCAATGAATCAGTTACACGATATGGATTTTACCAAAGAGAAAATGAAACCGGCTCAGGAGGAATTAGCAGAATCTGCACGATTGCTTTCGGAGGCGTTTATGAAATAAACTCAAATGAGATAGAATGGAAAAGGAGTCCGCCGTGGTGGACTCCTTTTCGCGTTTTGGCAGAAATATGATGTGTAAAGACGCGACGCATCGCGTCTTTACACTTATATTCTATTGCTACTTCTTCTTTTTCGGAGCACTCGTTGCATACTTATCATCTTTAGAAACTGTAATTCGTTTCTTCAACGTGTATGTATGACAATCTTTTGTGGCAGTTAACGTAATGGTATAAGTTCCCGATTTCGCGTAATAGTGCTTTTTCGGATTGGCCAGTTTACTACTTGTTCCGTCACCAAAATTCCAATGATACGAAGTACAGTTCTTCGATTTATTAGATACTGACACAGCAAGCCAGGCTTCTGAAGCTTTAAAACTCAGATAGGGAGATATTTCCGGAGCAGGATGCTGCACCTGATTCAGATGATATAAATTGTAATTCGCAAGTACAAAACTAGAAGAAATCGTGGCGAGTGGTTTCACTA
The DNA here is from genome assembly GCA_946479125.1 of uncultured Flavobacteriales bacterium. The sequence goes on along the minus strand of CAMLET010000074.1, from coordinate 6,966 downwards.
ATGTGGAGTCCACTCCTTTTGGGGCGGTGGCACCAACCGATGATTCCTTGAAAAATGCCGTATAAAAGCAACTGGCTATCACAAAACTTCCGGTTACATTCGGGTGATGATCATCAATATAATAAAGATTCACATTAGGGTATTCCTGCTTGATTTGAGCCCACGTTAGTCCAACTGGTACAATTGGGTAGTTAAAGTGTTTTTGAAGCTGCAGATAGCCTTCTTTTACCCGTTGCTGCATCTTTTCATTCGTATTTATTTCTTCTATTTCAGGATAACCGTATCGGTATCCCCAGGTCATATAGAAATATACATTGGCACAAGGACTTGTTTTGTATAAACTGTCCAAAATCTGCTGAACATACGGAATGGTGTTTTTGCTGATCGTATCAGCTGGATGAGCTAATTCTCTACTGAATCCCTGCACAACTACGTAATCCCATTTGCGTGACTTTAGTTTTTTGTAGGTAGAAGCTCTTCCCGCATGCTCTTTTAAAGATGAACCACTCACCGCAATGGAATCGGCATACACATCTTTACCTTTCGAACGGGCAATTTTCTCAAAGATCTTTGGCATGTTGTTCATGTGGGTATAACTATTCCCAATGAATAACACATTTGTGGTTTGCGCTAAACCGAACCACGAACAACTAATAAATGCAACTAGAGTGGCTAACTTCATTTCTTTTCTTTTTTCCTTCTGAAGTATAAGAATCCAAATACTTTATAATACAACTCCGTTAAGGGTTCTATGTATTTAACCATGAAAACGAAGAAAGTTATAAAAAATGCTGAAATTCCTGCTGCAGCCCACGGATTGAATGCATGATGGTACCATGGATGTGGACTTGAAGCGTCGTCTAAACCAATACCAATAATTCCCTGATACAAAATAACTACGTGAACAATGTAAACCGGGAAAGTGGTTTGTCCCATTTTCAGGAATAACGGTGCTTTCACATTGAATCGTGCGTCAATGGTCATTAATACTCCAAACAACATGGCAACCTGACCTAAACGTGCAAAACCAGTGGTATTGTTTTCGAAACAACCAATATATTTTGTCACGATCTCTCCATGCGAATTCACTGCTTTAACACCAAAGTTGTGAAGATCAATTAATCCAATCCAATCTAAGAAATGATCCAACTGTTGGAACATGAATTGTCCGGCAACGTTGAATAACAATCCAATTCCGAAGAAGAGACCTGCAAACCAAAGTTTACGAACATTGCCTTCAAACCTGCGAATGACTGCACCAATGAATCCACCCATAATCGTGTATCCTGCATATCGAACAAAACTGAAATCGGAGAATTGTCCGTAGATCATATTCTGCATGAACTTTGGAGCACCTTGTGGAATAAATGCATTCGGGTCTTTAACGGGAACAAAATCTCTTGGATCTGCTACTGCTTTCAAACCTTGAATAGCTTCGTGAGAATTGATATGGTCTTTTAGAAACCCATATACAACGAAAATGGTCAGCGCACCAAACAGGTAATAGAGGTAAAGCGGACCTTTATTGATGATCTTGTAAATTCCGAAAATTATCAAAAGGAAGGTGATTCCAAATGCAATTGACTGCAATACGTGAAAGGCTTGGAACCAGTCTAAGTGATAATTGAAACCTTCATTTCCGCCGTTTGTGATTAAGTCTTTGAAACCGTAATATGTGTCTTTGCAAAACGCAATAAGATCAAATTGAATTAAATATCCCCAGAACAAAAGCATGGTAACTCTTCGGAATCCTTTGGAAACCCTATCGTTTTCAAAAAGTGGTTTACTGGTAGAATTACTCAATAGATAAACGAAAACAACTCCGGTAACACAGAAGAACAATGGAGAAGTTAACCCATGAAGGTTATGCCAGAAGCTATACAGCCAATTGTTGTCATCACGATATTGATCAGCCAATGCCGAACCCGTGAAGTGACCTTCGAGCATCATCAATATGGCAATCGATCGAGCCATGTCGATAAATTTCAATCGCGGTTTCTGTGCTAGTGGCAAAATAATTTCTGCTTGTTCGGCCATGAGTTTCGTTTATTGTGACAAAGATAAACGTTTTACGAAGTTTTCGCTATTTGGTTTCTCCCAGAACCATATACTTCAATGGACTTGGATAACCAACAAAGTAAATGAGGATCTGCTTATTGAAAATACCAAAAGGTAAGCTCGCAATTTGTTCTACTTCAACAGTGGTGGATGAAGAAGGTGAAATGGCAGCCGAGTAATTGAATTTGAACAAGTTATCAGCACATTCTATTTTCTCTATTTTCAATTCTTCACCAGATGTATTGTATATTTTGAAATTCGTTTTTACCGAGGTTGAAGGTGGTACTTGCCCAAGAATGAGCGATGTTGGAGCCAAATCTATTTTAAAGAATAGACTATCCGTATCCATGTAGCTCACACTTTGAATCTCAATTTTGCGTTCAATTGCCGCTGCTCTGGAGAAGACAGAGTTCTTTACATCGTTCGGATTATCACTCGTAATTTGATTCGCTGTAAATTCTCCAAAAGGAACACCTACAACTTCCAATTTACCGCCATTCACAGCAGTTCCGTTAAGGTAAGGAGCAAAACTTCCATTATCAGAAATCATCAAATGATTCACAAGCGAAGCAATTCTGCGTTTCGTTAATGCCACATTGTATTCCGTTTTTGCGAGTGGTGATGCAAATCCACGAACGGAAAGTCTGATTTTATAGCCTTTCTCTAACTCTTCTAAAAGCAAAGACTTGAACAATTCCAGATCTTTTACTCCTTGTTCTACATACTGGGTAAAGAAACTTTCGATGTCTTCTTCCGCATCACTGACTTTTTCTCCTGATAATCCTTTCGAATATTCCTTTTTGTATTCTGGAATCATTCCTATATAATCTTTGTAAGCGTCAGTATAATTGACATTGGTTGTTGTTTCCTTCGAACGCGGATTTGGAATATCGTTATGGAAATATAGTGTAACAGGTAAACGTTTGCTTAATTCAGCCAATGTTTCTTTTTTCGTGATTGGTGGTTCATCTACTTTTTTAATAGGAATGGTGTAAGCGAAAATATCGCTGCAGCAAGTTGGATTTTTAGCGTACAAAACTCCCAATCGGTTGCTGGACACGAAAGTGGAGTCACCGAATTTGAAGTAGTAAACGTCGTTTGCCGGACTATTAACAGGCAATCCTGCATTAACGGGTTCACCAAAAGCTCCGTTTTTCAATTCCATGTAATGAACATCGTAGCCACCGAAACCATTCCACCATGTCGATGAGAAATAGATTCGGTTATTGATGCTGTCGAACCATGGTGCAATTTCGTTGTCTATTGAATTTGCTCGACCAAGTTTTTTGACTTTTGTGATTTGATTTCCTTCGTTCTTCATGATCGCGAAGTACAGATCCATTCCGCCTTCACCATCTTCTCTGTCTGATGAAAAAAGAAGCCATTCCTCATTTTCGATGTAAGCAATTCCAGGAGTTGTAGTGCTCGAACCAGGTTCATTCACCGTTTCTCCCAACGGTTCTGGTTTAATCCATTTCCCGTTTAGCATATAGGAAACCATTATCTGGCAATGATTGGTATCGTTTTCTGAAGTACAAGAACTGTAATAAAACCGTTTATAATCTTTACTGAAAACACCATTCCCTGTATTCAGGGCGGAATTCAGATCTGAGATTTCTTTAGATCTTGAGTTGGAGTCCGCAAAAGAGAACTGATATAATTTGTGTTTGTACTCTGTTCCGTAAACTTCTTCATTTTCACTCGTTGAATCTCCTCTTAGCGAAGAATAAATGAATTCATCATTGAAAATAGTATGACCGAATTCTGCGTTTTTTGTATTCAGTCCTTTTGGAAGTTCAACTTCAAGTAATTTTACGGTGTCCTTGATGGCACTTTTTGCCCATAAGCACGATTCTAGTTCCTGCTTCGACTTCAAATACAAATATCCCTTTTTGTCTTTCGCATATTTCTTTTTCGCATCCTTCAGTAATTCAATTGCCTTGGTATAGTTACCGCATTGCTTTTCCATCATTGCATACTGTAACAAACTCGCTGGAAACAATTTGGTTTCTTCCAATTCGAAAACTTCTCTGTAGTATTTTCGTGCGGTTTGATAATCTTTGTAAGCTCGGTTGGTTTCAGCCAATTTCCATTTTATCGCAATGGCATTTGAATCGATCTCCAATGCTTTTTGATAATACTCCAAAGCGTACGCATAATCGCCCTTTTTGAACTGCTCATCTGCAAAGTCCAAATATTTGCCCAGCATATTCTGACCAAAACTGCCAAGCGGCAAGAGTAGGAATAGAATTAAATATAATCTGGACATATTCTATGCTTTACAGATGCCGGTTTGAAACGACGAATGATATAATGTGCAGAAAGTTCGAGTCCGCCACGGGCATTACTAGCTGGAATCAACTTTGAAATATTGGTATCATAACTCATGGCAAATGACCAGTTATTGATAGCTATTCCGGCACGAATGATTACTGCATCCTTGCTTCTGAACCAAATTCCACCATCCACAGCGTGGTATTCTCCTAATCTGTCGACAAGATAATATCTCACTTGTGCGCCAGGAAGTAGTTCACGATACTTTCCTTGTACATTGAAACTCAAACCGGGAATAACCGCCAAATCATAATTGATTCTGTAATCATAGATTCCGAAAAGACTTACGCGAACATCTCTTTTCAAAGGTTCACCATAAAAACTTTGGTCCGGACGATTGAGGTTATGCGCACTTAAGCCAGCCGTCAATTTCTCATCTTTCGATTTATTCCATTGATAAACCAAACCTGTGGAAACATTGATATTGGCTTTACTGTTGTTGTTCAGATATTCGTTTGTTGGAAGATTCGGATCAAAATTCACTCCGTTAAACTGACTGTCGAAATAGAATTTTGTTGGGTCAAGCGTTCTGTAATTCAGTCCAAATTGAAGCGCTGCCGAAACGGTGTGAATAGAGTCAACATCCAATTGAATGGTTTTCCCAACAGCTCCCATCAATTCCAGCGTCTGAAATTTTCCATCACCAACTTTATCATGGAAAAGCAATAAACTGTAATTCAATGCCTTTTTCTTCCATTTTGAATCCATTGCTATTGCAACAGTTGAAAACGGAACGCTAACATGTCGCCATTGGTCTTTGTAATTTGCTGTAAACCGAAAATCACCATCGAATAAGCCGGAATTTGCCGGGTTTTGATAAATGGGCTGACGGTTAACGTGAGAGAAATGAATGTCCTGAGAATAGCCGATCAAACCGCAAATCGCGAGAGCGAAAAATGTAGTAATGAACCGGGTAGCAGATAATCTCAAGATACAGTTTTTGTATTTCTAAAAATAAGCTAAACATTCTTAAACTCTTGTATTTATTGTGAAAAATGTCGTTTTCATCTGTTTTGATGCTTAATTCAGATCATTAATTTAATCGACTATTTTCAATTTATTTTTTTTCATTTAATCTAATCTCTATAATTAATTCTTAGTTTTGATCTGCTTGCAAGCCATATAAATCATTTTTAACCAATATTCTATTCACGAAACAGAAATCACCTTTAAGGGTTCTGTATTCAAAACAATTTTGAAGGTCAGAACAACACTATTCCGCTTGAAGTTCATTCAACTCAAAATCAAACGATTGTTTGACTTGAAGCAATTACCATTTATTCATTTATTATCAATTTTATGAAAAATCTAAATTTTTTAAAAAACAGTTTGTTTGCATTTTTACTGTGCATTCCAGTTCTTTCCAACGCTCAGTACAGTTGGAGTGGCAATTTCTTAACAGGACCAAATGTAGGCTGTAAAGGTTCGTTTGCTAAAACAGTGAGTCACTCCAATAATTATGGTTGTAATTCTGCAACTACTACAATTACCCTTCAATATTCCTCCAATAACATTTCGTTTTCCAGTCTTTCCAGCCTTACAGCTACTGGTAATGGTGGAGTCTATTTCTCAGCATCCAATTTCAATAACACCGGATACTACCGATTTATCATTTCAGGGTCAACTGCTCCAATCGAGTGTTCTAATGTATCACTAGCTGGATATACGTCACCATCAACTTTAATGACTATCTCGGTGCCACCTGTCGTGAATTTCAATATCAATGGGAATACTGCAGTTTCTCCAACGGTGATTCAGACTTACAGCTGTGTGCCAATCAACATGAACTACACAGGATCAGGTACAGTTGATAATTACCGTCTAATTGTGAAGGAAGCAACTTCTTCAGGTACAGCTGTTCCAAGTGGTTGGAATTCTAATCCGAGTTCTGCTTGGACATCAGGTACCGTGCCAACTCCGAACAACCTAAATAGTGGTGCAATTGGAACTCGTTTTGTAACATATCCTGGTTATTATTTGGTATCGTTAGAAACTGATAATGCAAATTGCAGTCAAAGTGCGGTGCGTACCGCTTTAATTCAAGTAAGTGGTACTCCAGGAGTTACCTCAGCTACTTTCCAATTACTTAAACCAGATGTTGGAACATTTACTTCTGGGTCAGAGGCAACTACACTACCTGGATTGAATGCTGGTCCATTTTCGATTTCCTTGGGTGGATTCACCAATACTAGCGGAACACCTACCAACCTTACCGGGTACCAAGTGGTGGTTGACGAAGTAACTACTACTGGCGTATTGATAGCAACACGAACACAAACTGCATTAATTGCCGCTCCAGGTGGAGCTTTACCAACTTCTTTAGGTTTAAACTCTAGTAATTTCAGCCCATCTGGATATTTCTATAATCAGTGTTCAAATAGTTTGCTAACAAGTGGACGCAGATTCAAAGTAACGCTTACTGCATATAACGACTGTGGATCAAGTGGTACTTATACGAAATATTTCTATTTCGGCTCACAAGCAGATTGTTTCCGTGGTTCAAGTGATGAAAGTGGTGTAAGTGGAGCTGTTGAATTTGATGCACCTAGCATTCTTGTATTCCCGAATCCAGGA
>CAMLET010000073.1 GCA_946479125.1 uncultured Flavobacteriales bacterium | reverse complement strand
TCAATATCCTGTAAACTTCCGTAAATTTTGATGCGTTTGCCATTCGCTATTTCGCTCTTACCAATAATTCTTACCCATTTTGTTTCTTTATTCGCGACATTTAAAAGCAGCTCTTCATCGAACTCAATTCCATTATCAATTAGATTGGTTACTGCGTTTTCAATACGTGCTTTATTCTCTCCAACAAATAATTCTAAACTACCTGAATAGGTAGGAGTGTAGCTCTGATCAAACCCTAAAATTTCTTTGATAATCGGAGACCAATACATTAGATCTCTATTCTGGAAGAGCAAGTCCATTTCCCAACTCCCTATTCGTGCTATATTAATAGCCTGGATGATTAGGTTTTCATTCTTTACTTCTTGTGTAACATCAAGAACGATACTGTTGAATTCAATTGTCCCATTCTCTAAAAAATTAGGTGTTCCACTCGCGAAATATACCCGGATTTCTCCGGAGGGCATAGCGTACCTGAACCTACTTGTCCATTTTGTTTTGTTTTCAATTGAATTAAGAATACTGACGTTAACTTCCTCAAAATCTCCTCCTACTTTTATGCAGTCCCATATTAATTGGATATTTTGAATAACTTCTTCTGCAGAAAAACCCCATATATTTTTTGCTCCGTTTGTTGCATAGGTTATTTTTTCCGTTCCGTCAGGATAGATATGATATTGGAAAGCAACTCCAGGCAAGTTGGAAGCGAATGATTGCAATTTAGTTTCTGCTTCTTTTAAATCCTGGATATTTTGAAAACTACCATAAATCCGGGAGCATTTCCCATTTATGAATTCTCCATTTCCAATTACCCGAACCCATATTTCTTTCTTTTTAGTTGTAATTATTACGGCTTCAAAATCAAATGGCTCACCGGATTTTATACACTTTTCAAATTTGGTTGAAACTAAATCCCTGAAATCTTTTCGATAAAACGCTATTCCCCCGTCTGTTTCAGGAACAAATGTGTCTGGATCGGTATCGTGCATTTGATGTACTTCCTCTGACCAATAAATGTGATTATTCAACAGGTCAACTTCCCAGCTTCCGATTTTTGCGATGCTTCGCGTTGCTTTATTTAATTCACGGAGTTTCTTTTCCTCCGTAATGTTCTTGGCAACTGCATAAACAATATTTTGTTCAGTATCGGAAGTGGCAGTCCAACTCAACCAGACTGTTTCTCCTTGTTTTGTGATGTAACGATTTTCAAAATTTTGAATGTTTCCGCCATTATACAATCCTTTTTGCTTGTTTCGCGTGAGGTGTTTATCTTCTTCATGAATAAACGATACAATTGGTTGTGAACGCATTTCTTCTAATGAATATCCCATCAATTTTAAACCTGCAGGGTTTATTCGTTTTAAATAACCGTCGAAACCTGCTACACAAATCATATGTGGTGTAGAATTAAAAATCTGAGCAAGTTCAATTTCGATTTTTTTTCTACTTAGTTCAGCACCAATAGATAATTTTATTTTTTTGAAAATCTCCTGATGTAAAGCTAAAGCTGATTTGTTTTTTGTTGTACCAATCAAGAGAATACCTGTGACCGCTTCTTTATGTTTTAACGGGACTCCCATTAAGGTTTCAATGGCTACCTTTTCTGCCGCCTTTTTTCGTTTAAATAAATGCCACTTTTCATCATTCTGTGACCATACTTCGGTAACCTTGTTCTTCCAAACATAGCCCGGCATTCCTTCACCTAAACTACATGAATCTAGTTTCTTAGCTTCCTTATAAAATTGCTTTCCTAAATCACCTTTAACGAATTGAGTGACATGATTTATCGATTTATCATCAATTGACGGAAGCCATATTTCTACAAAATCGAAATCACCAAAAGTTGCAATAGTTTCACATACTTTTGTTAAACATTTTGTCAACTCATCAACATTAAAATGATAGAAAATGTCACTAATTTCAGTCAAAAGGTCTTTTTCAAGTTCTTTCAATTTCAGTTCAGTGACGTCACGTTCTATCGCAATCAAATGGGTATAGTGTCCTCGATTATCAGCCACCGGAGTGACGCTGAAATTTATCCAGAATTCTTCTCCATTTTTCTTGTAATTAATTGTGGTAACTTCAGATGACTCCCACTTTCTCAATGCACGTGCGAGTTTAGATAAATCTTCTTTGTTGGAGTTGGGACCTTGAAGAAGTCTCGGTGACTTCCCGATTACTTCATCAGCTGTATATCCTGTCATTTTAGTAAAAGCGTCATTCACATAAATGATTCGCGGGCCAGGCTCATCTTGTGGTTCTGCTTCTGTAATTAAAATGGCGTCATTTGTATTCGTGACAACACTTTCAAATAGTTTTAGTCGCTTTTGTTCTTCCACTTTATCAGTGATGTCTCTGAAATTATCTACAAATCCTCTAACTGCAGGATCGTGGAGTAAATTGGTAACTACTGGTTCAATCCATCGCCAGGTACCATTTTTATGTTTAATTCTCGAAATGTGACCAGGTATTGGCACGCCAGGATTCTCGAAACATTGAGCAAAAACGATTTCCGAAGGTGCAATATCATCCGGATGGCACAATTCCCAAATGTTTATATCCATAACTTCTTCGGGAGAATAACCTAAAATCTTTTTAATGGATCCTGAAACGTAAGTAGTTTTCCCTTCTGGTGAAATGATAACGATGCAGTCCATGCTATTTTCAACAAGAGACTCAAATCGCTGTCGAACCAGTTTGTTTTTTTCTTCAGTTACAATTTTTTCAGTGATGTCTCTTGAATTGGCGACAATACCACCCACGGCAGGGTTATCCAGCATATTTGTCAAGACAGTCTCCACCCATCGCCATTCATTCTGTTCGTTTCTAAACCGAAAAGGTTTGACACTAACTTTTTTTTCAGTTGTTATTCGTTGCAAACATGCTAGTACCCTTTCGGTATCATCGTGGTGTATGAATTCAAGGGCCTTTTTACCAATGAATTCTTCTGGTTTAATACCAAGAATACTCGTGCTTGTTGGGCTTACATACATGTAATTTCCATCTGCGTCCAATATTCCAATCAAATCAGCACCTTCCTGTACTAAAGCTTTAAAACGTTGCTCACTTTGCTGGATTTTCTGCTCTTGCTCTAGTTTCTCTTTACCATCTCTTGCAACACAATACATTAATTTTGATGCATTGTCCCATCGAGCCGACCATAAATTATAGGCAATACCACCATCTTTTTTCCTGCAGCGATTACTAAAAAGATTCACATCTTTTCCACTGATAATATCTGCAGTAATTTGATTTGTCTTTGGAATATCTTCTTCCAGAACAAAACTGATGTAAGGTTTACCAACTAACTCTTCTGACGTATAGCCCCAGTGCATTAATGCAGCAGCACTAACATGAACAAGGTTACCCTCCTCATCAATAGAACAAAAAACATCCAATGCCGTGTCCAACAGTTTATTCGTTGCCAGATTTAGTTTTACTATTCGGGTAATATTTCTAGATTGGCAGGATACAGCGATAACTTCATTTTTCTCTCCCAATAAAGGCAGAAAGGATGTTTGAGAATAATGAACTTCATGCGACTCGGGAAGTGAGTGACTTTCTTCAATTTCAAAACACTCACCTTTTAGAGCTCGACTATAATTGGATTTCCACTTTTCAACATCTGCCTTTCCAAAAGCGTCGATGAAGACAGATTCGTTTATTTTTTTTTCTATTCCAAAAGCATCTTTCATAAAACTGAAATATGCGCTGTTACCATACATCAGCAGGAAGTCCTTGCTTATTATCCAAATAAGGTCCTTACTTTGATCTAATGCTAGATTTGATAATTGTTTTTTTGTCATAGTAAGGTTTTAGATTTCAGTTTTTTATAAAAGGATATGAAATCAATTCGTTATTAACTGATGATCGAAATGAATTTATTAAATCAAATTCGTACAATAATTTTGAAAAAATTTGAATGCGTGAATGAGTGAATGTTTGAATTTATGTATTCACTATTGCAATAGTGAATATAAGTTAACGTATTTTGAGTTACCAAAAGAATAAACGAATTAGAAATAGCCATGCTCCCGAGCCCAACTACTCAACTGTGCTGCATTTTGCAATTTCAATTTCTTAAGTATATTATATCTATGTGTTTCTACAGTTCTTGTTGAAACAAACATGTTTTCAGCAATTTGTTTTGAAGTTAAACCATTGGAAATATGAACCAATACTTCTATTTATCTGATTGTTAGCCCTTTATTTGTATTCGTTTCATTGTTTACGGGAACAAGTGTTTCTAAAAGCAATTTATTCCTTATGTTTTCACCCAAATAAATGACACCAGACATTACGGAATTTATAGCTTCGATCAATTCTGACTTGGATGAGTTTTTGCTCAAATAACCTGTTGCACCTTTCTTAATCAAATTCTTAACGATCGAAATATCATCATGTAAAGACAATCCAATAACTTTAACTTTTGCAATTCTATTGCAAATCATTTCAGTGGCATCCAAACCGTTACTTTCTTTTAGATTAATATCCATTAATACAACATCAGGCGAACATTCAAGGCATAATTGTAATGCTTCTTCAGCACTGGATGCATTACCAACAACTATTATGTTTTCTTCAAGACTTAGAAGTGCCGTCCAGGCTTCAATAATTAAGTTGTGATCATCTACTATTGCGATTCGTATCTGCTCAGTCATTAAATTATTGATTGGTTCATAATTCATAGAATAGGGTTAAATCTGAAAAAAGATCATTATTAAGCTACTTAAATTAACTGTTATAATAACCGTTATCAAATAAAAGTCACTAAAGTTACAGATTTATTCGAATAGATTTGATTTAACGAATTAGGATAAATTAAAGAAATCGTGGGATGAATCCCACGATTTCCGACCTAACACCTAACCATTACACTATTATTATTTTTCTTCCCAAGTAGCTCAGATTATCCGCGAAAAGGGAAGCGCTTTATATTAATTCGTTAGTTAATCTCTTTCACAACGATCTTCCAATTAAGTCATATTTTAGTCTTCTATTTATATATAAATAAATTAGTTATCATTCATTGTTGATTTCAAAACTATTGATAACATGAGATTGAATAGTCGTATTTAGATGCTTATCGTGAGAGATTAATGATAATTATCTAGGTGTTGATAAGTAAAAATACTTAGTGATGAACTTATCTTATGTGAGATGAAGGTTTTACTAAATGCCGATCTAGGATCAAAGTTGGTTCATGTAATGAACATTAAGCGTCCAAATGCCATGACCGGTAAACCGATGGTGGAAGCACTAATTAAATTGAAAATGTAAAAGGGATAATTGAAAAGTAGAGGTGCGTGTTAACCATACTCATCGGAATGATGTAACACGCTCCAACTTCTATATTTTCCATTCTCAATTTTCCATTCAGCTAGAACCAAAAATCCACAGTTCCTTTTGCTGTAACGGTTTCAGGAATAGCCTGACTTGTTTTCTGTGCAATAAGTACACGTACCGATGTTACCTTATTGAAACTTAAAACACCACTGACACCGCCAGCAGGTATCGTTTGACGAATAGTTGTGCCTCCGGATTTCACTTCGATCAATACACAACCAAGTCCAAGTGAATTGTCAACATTCACGAAAACAGCCGGCAATAATTTACCACTGTAGATGCTTTGTATAATTGTGTTTTCTGCTTCACAAACTACAGATGTGTTTGCAGGAGTTTCTTCCGTTGTAATTACTAAATCTCCTCCGGCCTGAGCACCACCGTTAGTTGTAAACGTTCTTGAGAGATTGTATGGAACAGTTGTTTTGTTCGTTTGCGCCTGAATAGAGGTAATAAAGCATGCAAATAGCATTACTAAGCCCAATTTTGTTTTCATAATAGATAGTATTTAAACAAATCTAGTATTAAAATTGAAACTGTTTTATCCTTTTTCAAAAGCTCATTCACAGTTGGTTAGAACTGCCTCATTTGAAAAAAAACAAAAAAAATGAAATCAGGTTTGCATTTCTTCAGAAAATCCCTACTTTTGTGTCCCCATAAGGGCAGGATTTAACGAAATCTTGTAGATTGAAATAGTATTGAATCCGCCATGGCGGACTTAAATATGCGGATGTGGTGAAATTGGTAGACACGCTAGACTTAGGATCTAGTGCCGAGAGGTATGCGGGTTCGAGTCCCTCCATCCGCACATAGAATGGTTTTCAAGTGTTGAAGACCATTTTTTGTTTAAACTAATTAAGAAAAGCAGAATGAACGTAGTACGTCAAGATGTGAATGCGGAAACAGGATTGCTAACAGTAACTGTTTCTCCAGCTGATTACCAGGGAAAGGTTAGTGCTTCTTTGGAAAAATACCGTAAGCAAGCTAAAATCCCTGGATTTCGTCCGGGTAAAGTTCCAATGGGACTTATTCAAAAACAATATGGTAAGCCAGTACTTGCTGAAGAAATGAACAAGTTGGTTTCTGACGCATTGTACCAACACATTCAGGAAGCGAAACTAGAGATTCTAGGAAATCCAATTCCAAAACAAGATATCGAAGTAAAAGGTGATTTTGACAATCCCGGAGATTTTGAGTTTGTATACGAAATTGGTTTTGCACCAGCTATAAACTTAGAACTTAACGCAAAATCGAAATACGATTACGTTAAAGTGAAAATCGACAAAGCGTTAGTTGACAAACAAATCGATGATATCCGTCGTAGATATGGGAAATTGGTTTCTGTTGATGAGGTTGGAGATAAAGACATGATTTTGGCTCAATTCGTTGAGTTGAATGAAGATGGATCAATCAAAGAAGGAGGAATTCTTCATTCTTCAACTACTTCTTTGGAGTTTGTTGAAGATAAAGCTGCTAAAAAAGCATTGGTTGGACAGAAGATTGGTGCTGAAGTTGTTGTAAGTGCTTCAAAACTTTCTAAAGGAGATCAAGACAAAGCGTCAATGTTGGGAGTTAAAGTTGAGGAATTAGGAAATCATTCTGATTCTTACAAGATGACAATCAACGATATCAAGCGCATGGAACTGTCTGAATTGAACCAGGAATTGTTCGACAAATTGTTCGGAGAAGGAACGATTGATTCAGAGAAAGCATTGCGTGAGCGTATCGCAGCAGATTTAGAGAATATGTTTGCGAACGATTCAGATCGTTTGTTGACACGTGAAGTTTACCGTGACTTGGTTGAGAAAACACCAGTTGCATTGCCAAACGATTTCTTGAAACGTTGGATTCAATTGTCAAACGAGAAGCCAATTTCAATTGAGCAAGTTGAAGCTGATTACGATCAGTACGCGAAAGATTTGAAATGGCAGTTGATTCAGGGACACATCTTCAAAGCAAATGATATCAAATTGGATCAGGCTGAAGTATTGGAGTTCACAAAAGGATTAGTTGCAAATCAATATGCACAATACGGGATTCCAACTCCTGAAGATACAGTATTAGCTCAGGCAGCTGCTCAGGCATTGGGTAACCGCGAAGAAGCAAATCGTATTTACGATATGATGGCTGAAGCAAAATTGACAACGTTCTTTAAGAACACTGTAAAATTAAATACTAAAGAAGTTTCTTACGACGAGTTTGTTGAATTGGCAAACGCTTAAGAGAAATTCTTAGAGATATGAAGAGGGGAATCGTAATGGTTCCCTTTTTTTGTTTTAAAAACACATATGAGCATAGTATTGCAATAGAGCACATAGCCGGACAATGGTTTGTTAATAATGAACTATGTGTCTATGTTTTCACTATTTGATCTATGTGTTTAAAGCTCGACGAACATCCAGATTAGTAATCCCATTTTTTATAGAAGCTATCGTAGAAGTTAATTCCGAACTTATAAGTGAACTTCATACTGTCAAAAGAATTGTCTGCAGTTACCGCATAAACTCCGACTTTAAAGATTTGCTTTCTGATTCTAATCTTTCGTTCCAAACCAACATACAATTCTGCCTGTGCGAAGCCCGCATTTGGAATTCCAAGAAAGCTTCCACCAACGGTTTCTTCCAGTTTTAAGCGATTCAATAACCAAACTTTGTTTAGGAAGAATCCTTCAAAGTGATGAATGAAATTGAATTGAAGGTAATTGTTAGAAGTACTCAATAAAGTATCTAACAATTGCTGTGAGTTCAATGGGTTCGAGAATAAGAAATCCGAGGTTCTGAAGTACTTATACTCGATTAAGCGGAGATCTTTCTTGTGTAAGAAACTTCCGGCTGTAAACTTGAATTGTGAATTACCGAATGTCCCCAAATAAATATCGTCTTTTACACGCAATTCCATAAAGTCGAAGTTGGATTGTCCACCAAACAAACCTGGAATTCCTTTTTTGTAAGTCAGATTCAGAACTGGCCATTTATCGGCTGTAATGATCTTCTGTTTACGTTGAATCATGTATTTCTGTCTGAAATGGTATTCCATTCCTATTTCTGTCACCAATACGTTGTAATCGTCGAATGCAGTTGGAGTAGAGAAATTCCCGAAATAATCCACCCATGATGGATATTTGATTCCGGAGATGCTTCCGCGTTGCGAATAGAAAACTCCAGTTTTTAAGTAAAAGCCGTTGTACAATTCAAAAGAATGCGAGACTTCAAACTTTTTATTTCGCACACGATTGGCAGGAGCAAACGTTCCCTGAATACTTTGGTAGTTCGTAACTAAGTCGTAAATGTCGCCACCCATTACGTGAATTCTGGAAAAACGCATCGGATTGTAGAGCCAGTCAACTTCAACTTCTCCTTTCAAATCCTTGTTGTAGAAACCATAATCAATTGTAGGACTAATCTCGAAACGCATTCCGTTCTTGAATCCTTTTGAATAGGAGCCGCTTAAACGATGACGATAACCACCAACTCCAAACGGAACAACTTGTTCAATCAATCCACCAACATAAAATTCTTGTTTCTTGAACGTGTTTCTAAATCCAACACCGTTGAAAAGAAAATCCCAAACGTTCAGCGTATTGTAAGTACTGTCGCGTTCTTTCAAATAAGCTTCGCTTTGATAATAAGCTTTAATACTGTCTTGCTCGTGAATGAACTTGATCTCTTCTTCCTTTAGGCTAAACGGACGAAGCGCTTCCCAGTACAAACTATCTCTATCGTAAGCTTCTGGATGATCAATTTGTTCAGATAACCAAAAGTTCTGTTTTACTTGTGCTTCACGGAATTGATAGTTGGTAAAGGTTGAACGTATTTGACCGTTGTACTTGTCTTTCCCTTCCTTGATCACGTAGTTGTATTCACGTCTGTTGGGGTAAAGTTTGTTGCCGTCTTCTGTATAATCCGTAAGAATATGCAACTCTTTGAAATAACTCAAAGCTGCTTTGTTGATTTGAAGATCGGCAGAAAGCACATGAAAATTGTCGTTTGAAACGTACAGCATTCCACTGTAAAGTGATTCTTCTCTGAACCTTGGAGTAACGGTGATTTTGTTTATTTCTCTTCCGTGTTCATCGAAAAATGTACCGTCCAGATTAAAGATGTAATACACAAAAGCGTTATAGGCGAGTGGCGAGATCAAGGGTCGGAAACTGAGTTCTTCTTTATTCAGTTGATTCCCGAAAAGATTTATATCAGCAGTTTTCAATCCCTGAACGAATAAATACGGATTGGTTTCAGGAGCGTTTCGGGTTTGTAAACTTTCGTCACCCATGCTTACCTGAACACTCACCACATTGTCGTAAGTTGCTTTGTCTGAAAGATCTAAATTCCCAAGAATACTGTCTTTGTAAATACTTCCGTTTTTTACAAAGGAGTGCGTGTACAATTCGGCGATGTTCATTTTCTTCTTGGAGACAACGCTGTCTCGCTCAATAGAATCCCGAACTTCTAATTCAATTCCCGTAAATGCGTACAAATAACAATCATAGTTTTCCAATTCCTTTTCCCAGTCTTTTCGCTGATCGATCACTTTTTGCATGATCTCTTTTGCCAGATCTCTGCGCGACTTTGCTGTAATTTCAGTTTCCTGAAGCATTTTTCCTTCAGTACTCAATTTGAAATCTTTTATCAGGCCGTTTGCATCTATTTGAATGGTATCTATTTTCTTTTCGAAGGTGGAAGCGCTGATCTCAAGAATGTGAGTTCCGGCTTTCAATTGAAGCTGATATTTACCTTCGCCATTTGCCAGAGTAGCGTAAGTACTGTTTTTAATACCAATTCGG
>CAMLET010000072.1 GCA_946479125.1 uncultured Flavobacteriales bacterium | reverse complement strand
CACACTTGCTACACTTTATGCTGCAAAAAATGGTTATATCGATCCATTCGTTCAGGTGAAATTGACCAACCAACGCGTTATTGTTTTCCCCGGAAGTGGTGGCGATGCAAAAGTGGTTTTGCTGCAAAACAACAACACAACCCTTATGGAAGTTATTGCTCTGGCAGGTGGAATTGCTGATAGAGGTCGTGCTGACAGAGTAAAACTAATGCGTGTTGAAAACGGAAAACGTATTGTGTATGAATTAGACATGTCAACAATTGACGGTTTGAAATATGCGGATCTGGTTGTTCAGGCTAACGATTATGTATATGTAGAACCATCAGAACAAGTAGGTAAAGAATTGGTGGAGTCTTCAGCACCTATCATTTCATTATTCTCAAGTGTTCTCATCATCTTCACAGTGCTTATTAACCAGAAATAATGAGTAGAAAAAGCGCATTCATAATCAATACTGACTACAATCCATTAATTGTAGGAACAATTTTTCGTCGTTTTTGGTGGTGGGCACTTCTGATCATCGGTATTATGGGTATTGGCGCATTTTTGTACCTACGCTATACCAAACCTATTTACGAATCTTCAATGGTTATCCAATTGGAAGAGAAGGATCAGGGAAAGGAGCTCTTAGAAATTGAGAATATCAATACAAAAGACAATATTTCAAGTGAATTAGAACTTTTGAGATCGCAATTCCTATTTGACATGGCGATTGATAAACTGAACATGAATGTATCGGTCTTTTCAAAAGGTAATATCCTTACTGAAGAGAAGTATCACATCAGTTCATTCAATGTGATTCCCTATTCATTGAAAGACAGTTCGCTTTGCGACGTACCTATTTTTGTTGAAGTAAAAGGCAGCAAAATTCAAATTTCCTATTCACACGGTGGAAAAGAATACAAATCCATTCATCCTGTAAATAAACGATTCTCAACTCCTTTCTTTGAAATCTTGATCCAGATGGACGATTGGGAACGTTTGAAAAAAGACGACGAGCAAAATGACCTTTATTTCATTTTCAATAACAAAGCATCACTTGTTGCGCGACTAATCCCAAATCTTGAGATTGAAGCCGTTGACGTTGAGGCAAAATCGATCTCGATCAAATACAAGGGTTACAACCCGGAACTGTGTCATGATATATCGAATGCTGTTGCAATGGCTTTCTTTGATTATGATAATGTGATGAAGCGTAAAAGCTCGGATAACATTTTGTTTTTCATTGATCAACAACTTGATTCAATTGTAGATGAGTTGGAGCTTTCCAAAGACAGTTTAACCAAATTTCAGCGCGACTCTAAGCTTTCAGATCCCGAAGGCGCAGGCGAGAAAATCAACGAGAAGCTTGACAAGTTTCAGGAGCAATTGTTCGATGTGGAAGAAGAGATCAATACCCTGAGATTGATCAGTAATAAGTTGCATTCGGAACCAAACAGATTGGAATTGTATAAACTCATTCCTGAAATGCTTGGCAAAAGCTACGAGGAAGCGTTAACGAAACAAATTGCAGACTTAAATGATCTGTTGGAAAAGAAAGAATTACTGACATCAGATGTAACTGAAAATCACTCTGAAGTGAGAGCGATAAATGCGCGTATTCAGTCGAAGATTCAGAACATTCGCAGAAGTATAGACGTGATTGAAGAGCGTCTTTCCACAAAATCCAAAATGCTCCGCGAGAAATTGGGTGTTTTTGACAGTGAGTTTGTTCAACTTCCGGAGCGAAAAATGGAATATACCCGACTTAAATCGCTACAGGAATTGAATGAGAAATACTATCAATTACTTACTGATAAAAAAGTACTTTATTCGATTTCAAATGCAGGATATACTTCTGAA
Source organism: uncultured Flavobacteriales bacterium (assembly GCA_946479125.1). The sequence goes on along the minus strand of CAMLET010000072.1, from coordinate 8,287 downwards.
AATCGTGTATTGAATCCGCCAACAATTTCTTCGGAACCAGTTAGTCCGAACCGAAGATTGGTTTATTCAGGATTTCTCTTTGTTGGATTCATCATTGCATTTACAGTATTGCTTTTCAAATATGTGACCTACAATGAGGTGAACACCGAAGATGATCTGAAGCAATTACTTCCGGAAAAAGCTTCGTTCCTTGGAAATATTCCACTCATTAAAAACACAGAAGAATTTAGTCAATTGGTAGTGATCAATTCCCCAAAATCATCACTCGCTGAGTCATTGCGGAATATTCGAACCAATCTTAGTTTCGTTAATCCAAACGCGAAAACAATTGCGATCTCCAGTTCCATTTCAGGTGAAGGAAAAACCTTTGTAGCCTTAAATTTAGCAGGTATTTTAGCCCTATCGGGAAAGAAAACAGTTATCATCGATTTGGATCTTCGCAAGCCGAAAATCCATCTTGGACTTAACGTGCCGAATAATCAGGGAATCAGTAATCTGATCATTGGACAATGTGCTATTGAAGATGCCATTCGCAAATCAGAAGTTGACGGACTTGATTTTATAACAGCCGGACCAATTCCTCCGAATCCTTCAGAGCTAATTCTTTCAAGTGCATTTCAGGATGTACTGGATCAGTTGAAAGAGCGTTACGACATTGTGATAATTGATAATCCACCAGTTGGATTGGTAACTGATGGGGTTCAAATTCTCGCAAATGCAGATGTACCTATCTATATCTTCAAATCCGGTTATTCTAAACGTATCTTTGCAAACCGAGTGAAAGAGTTGTTTGATATGAATCAATTGAAGCACTTGAATGTTATTCTAAACGGGACCAACTTCAGAAGAGGTTCTTACGGGTATGGATATGGTTACGGATATGGCTATTACGAAGAAAATAGTCGAAAATCGAAAAAGAAATAGGTATGGGATGGATTGATACTTCAATTCAGGATGTGAAAATTTTCGAACCTCGTTTGTTTCATGATAATCGCGGGTATTTCTTTGAAAGCTTCAATCAGCAAGGTTTTCAGGAAGTTGTTGGCGAACCGATCGTTTTTGTTCAGGATAACGAATCTGTTTCTTCAAAGAACGTTCTGCGCGGTTTACATTTTCAATCTCCTCCTTTTGCACAAGGGAAACTTGTTCGTGTGACATCCGGAAGTGTTTTGGATATAGCAGTGGATATACGTAAATCAAGTAAAACTTACGGACAACACGTTGCAGTTGAACTTTCAGCGGAAAATAAACGACAACTCTGGATTCCAGCTGGCTTTGCACACGGTTTTCTGGCGCTTGAAGACAATACGCAGTTCTTGTACAAATGCACTGCATATTATTCTCCGCAACATGAAAACACTTTGTTGTATAATGATTCCCAATTACAGATCAACTGGAATTGTGAAACACCAATAGTTTCAGATAAAGATCAAATCGGATTAACTTTGGCTGACTTAAAAACGCCTTTTATTTAATGACATACGAAATACTTCTTTCCTGGATTCTCTTTCTCTTTGCCGGAGTTCTTGCAAGTTTAATTTGCAATGAATTACTGCTGCGCTTTTCTCAAAGTTTAGGAATTCGAAACAAGAATGACGTAACGATTCGTTGGGCAAATGAATCTAAACCATCATTAGGTGGTGTTTCTTTCTTCATCTCTTTCGTGTTTGGATCTGTTGGTTACGCAATCGTGTTCAATAACGAGAACGTTTTTCAAAACGTAGAATTTGTCGGACTGTTCATTGCCGGCTTGTTTGCGTTTGTCATGGGACTTTCTGATGATGCTTACAATACAAAACCGCTGGTTAAACTAAGTGTTCAAATTCTTTGTGGAGTAATTTTAGCCGCAACACATACCATCATTCACATTACCGGAAATTATTGGATCGATTGTACAATAACGGTAATTTGGGTTGTTGCCATTATGAATTCGTTAAACATGCTCGACAATATGGATGGAATTACAGGCACAACTGTCCTCTTCATTCTCATAGCATGCTTGGTAAGTGATATTCTTTTGTCACAGTTGCACAGTAATATTTGGATCCTTACCATCCTCGTTCAAATTGGCGCGGTACTAGGTTTCCTTCGCTTCAACCTCCATCCCTCAAAACTATTTATGGGCGATGCCGGAAGCCAATTTATCGGTTTATTCGCTGCTTTTTTTGCTGTTCATGATCTTTGGAGCGTTGGAAGTTCAACCAATCTTAGTCCGGTAACAGGTATGGCCGTTACATTAATCGCCTTTACTCCGGCGTTTGCAGATACGCTGACAGTGGTGATTAATCGTCTGAAAAAAGGTCAATCTCCAATGGTCGGTGGAAAAGATCATACAACTCACCATTTGGTTTACGCAGGTTTTGGTGACAAAATGGTTTGGGTGGTTTTTCTAATCATTGCAATTGGGGCAATGGTCTGTAGCTTAATTGCTATTTACTTCGCCTCAAAAGGAAATCCCTGGGTAGCCATCGGACTGATTGCTTACAGTTTTATTGTGTTTGGGATATTATTTAGAAACACGATTAAATACAAGGCTCCTGTTAAAAAGGATGTCTCGACTCCGCTCGACAACCTTACGACTCCTTTCGACTCCGCTCAAGGCAAGCCGCTCGACAACCTTAACGACCCAGCTCAATAAGCGAACAACTCCGTTCCAAAATCAAGATGGAAAGTAAAACTCCTGTGAATGTAGTGTTTCATTTTTGTCACGGCATTTACTGATTGAAAATGAGATTCGAATCAAACATTTTTTTGGATTTTCTTAAGCGCTGAATGCTTAATTTTGTGGGGTAAATTTTCTTCATGAAAAACTATTTTGTAATCCTACTCATTGCGACTCTTGCTTCTTGTTCAAATGACGCCAAAACAGTGGCTGAAAAAGAGAAAGCAGATTCAACGTCAACAACAGTAAATGTTTTTCCTCCTATTCCGGAAGAAATGGAGTTTGCAGGACAAAAAATTGTCCTTAAAGACGAAGATTTGCGTGAACGTTTGGATCGAGAAATTTTGGTTATCGCTTATTACCAAAGTCAAACTACAGGATATTTCAAAAGAGCAAATCGCTATTTTCCGGCAATTGAAAAATGGTTGAAGGAAGAAGGAATCCCTGAAGATTTCAAATATCTGGCTGTTATCGAAAGCGGACTGCAACAAGCCGTTTCACCAGTTGGAGCGCAAGGTTTCTGGCAATTTATGCCAACAACTGCAGAATTGCATGATCTGGAAATGTCTGCGGAAGTAGACGAGCGTTTACACATTGAGAAAAGTACAAGAGCTGCATGCGAATTTTTGAAAGAGACTTACGAAGGCTTTAACGATTGGGTATTGACATCTGCAGCTTACAACCGCGGCCCGGCAGGTGTTCGCTCCGATATGGAATGGCAGGGAACAGAACATTATTTCGACACGGATCAAAACAGTGAAACTGGTCGTTATGTTTTCAGAATTTTAGCGATGAAATTGATCATGGAAAATCCGGAAGCTTACGGATATTATCCGAAAGAAATGGAATTGTATGAGCCGATTAAAACAGTAAAAATAACGGTGAGCGCATCCATTCCCGACTTGTCTGAATGGGCGTTGGAAAAAGGATTTAACATCAAGATTCTTCGTAAGTTGAATCCGTGGCTGCTTACAACTCATTTAACGGTGAAAAACAAGTCTTACCAAATCGAACTACCTGCGAAGGGAACAAATCTTAAACCTTACAAATCTTATCTGTAAATGAGTTCAAAAGAATTGAATCAAGAAGAAAAAATTGACGTTTACGGAGCACGAGAGCACAATTTGAAGGAAGTCAACCTGACAATTCCCCGAAATAAGCTTGTCGTTTTTACTGGTTTAAGCGGAAGTGGTAAATCATCACTTGCCTTTGATACCATTTTTGCAGAAGGTCAAAGACGATATATTGACACATTTTCGGCTTATGCACGGCAATTCCTTGGTGGATTGGAGCGTCCGGATGTAGATAAGATTGAAGGGCTTTCACCTGTTATTTCGATTGAACAAAAAACGGTTTCACGTAGTCCAAGATCAACAGTTGGGACAATTACTGAAATCTACGATTTTCTCCGTCTGTTCTATGCACGTGTTGGAACTGCAGTTTCTTACGTGACTGGTGAGAACATGGTGAAATACTCCGATGAGCAAATTACCGACCTCATCATTCAAAACTTCGATAAAAAGAAAGTTATCATTCTTGCGCCTAAAATTCGTGGACGTAAGGGACATTACAGGGAATTGTTCGAACAACTTCAAAAATCAGGATATACAAAGGTTCGGGTTGATGGTGAACTGAAAGATATAGAAAAAGGAATGCGCCTAGACCGCTACAAAATTCACGATATCGAATTGGTGGTTGACCGTATAGTTGTTGATTCTGCTGACAGAAAACGATTATATGATTCCATTGTTTCTGCTATGAAACTGGGTGGAAAAAGCATGATGGTAATGGATTTCGAAACGAATGATGTTCGCCATTTTTCGCGCTTATTGATGTGTCCAACTTCAGGAATTTCCTATCCTGAACCTGAACCTGCTTTGTTTTCATTCAACTCACCTTATGGAGCTTGTCCTGATTGTATGGGATTGGGTGAAGTGGCAGAAATTGACAGAGAAAAAGTAATTCCCAATCCAAAACTAAGTATCCGAAAAGGAGGTTTGGCACCGCTTGGTGAATACAAAAGAAACTGGTTTTTCGATCGTTTGGACCAATACCTGAATTACGAAGGCTACAATATCAATACACCAATTGGTGATCTTCCGGAAGATATTCTTCGCGTTATTTTACACGGAAATGAAGGATTGGAACAAGTTGGAAAAGACAAAAACATTGACTTTGAAGGTTTGACAACGTTTATGTCTCGTCACGCCGAAGAATCTACAGCGGCAATTCAGCGTTGGGCACAGAGTTTTATGAACAAGATCACTTGTCCGACTTGTGAAGGAACACGATTGAAAAAAGAAGCCCTTCATTTCTACATCGCTGAGAAAAACATTGGTGAAGTTTCCCGAATGGACTTACAAGATGTTGCTGTTTGGTTAGAAGATATTGAGAAACATTTGAGCAAAGACAATCAGGTAATCGCAACTGAAATTCTAAAGGAAATTCGTGCTCGCGTTCGTTTCATTCTTGAAGTTGGTTTGGAATACCTGACACTTCATCGTTCTGCAAGAAGTTTATCTGGTGGTGAAGCACAACGCATTCGTTTGGCAACACAAATTGGTTCCGAACTCATGAACGTATTGTACATTCTGGATGAGCCAAGTATTGGTTTGCACCAGCGTGACAATACACGATTGATCAATTCGTTAAAACGACTTCGCGACACTGGAAACTCTGTTATTGTTGTGGAGCACGACAGGGAAATGATGGAAGCCGCAGATTATGTGGTGGATATTGGTCCCGGAGCTGGTGTTCACGGCGGACAAATTGTTAACGCAGCACCTTTTGCGGAATTAACTTCGGTAGATTCAATTACAACACAGTATTTACGTGGTGAAAAAGAAATATCACTGCCTGAAAAACGCAGAAAAGGAAATGGGAAAAAACTGGTATTGAAAGGTGCTAGTGGGAACAACTTGAAAAATGTGGATCTAACCATTCCGTTGGGAACATTTACATGTGTAACCGGCGTTTCAGGAAGTGGGAAATCTACATTGATCAATCATACACTCTACCCTATTCTAAACGCGCACATATACAACGGCGTGAAGAAACCAATGCCTTACAAGAAAATTGAAGGCTTGGAATTATTGGATAAGGTTATTGAGATCGATCAAAGTCCCATTGGTAGAACGCCACGCAGCAATCCTGCAACATATACGAACGTTTTCACGGAAATCAGAACACTTTTCGCAACGCTTCCCGAATCACAAATTCGGGGTTATAAAGCAGGAAGATTCTCTTTCAACGTAGCTGGAGGAAGATGCGACACTTGTGGCGGTGGCGGACTGAAGTTGGTGGAAATGAATTTCCTTCCCGACGTTTATGTGGAATGTGAAACCTGCAACGGAAAACGCTACAACAGAGAAACACTCGAAGTTCGTTTCAAAGGAAAAACGATTAACGACGTTCTGGAAATGACCATTGAAGATGCCGTTCATTTCTTTGAAAGTATTCCGAAAATTCATCGTCCGTTGGCAACCATGGAATCGGTTGGTTTGGGTTATATCAAACTGGGACAACCTTCTACAACCTTGAGTGGTGGTGAAGCACAACGCATTAAATTATCTACCGAATTAGCCAAAAAAGGAACAGGAAGCACCATTTATATTCTCGACGAACCAAGTACCGGTTTGCATTTCGAAGATATTCGAATGTTGATTGATGTTCTTCAGCGTTTGGTGAATGACGGAAATACAGTTTTGGTAATTGAGCACAATCTGGACATTGTTAAAGTGGCAGATCACCTCATTGATGTTGGTCCTGAAGGTGGTAGAGGTGGCGGAAACATTGTTTGTACGGGAACACCTGAGGAATTGATCAAGAAACATACGAAGGTTTCACATACTGCGCATTATTTGAAGCTGGAGGTAGAGCATATGGAGAAATTGCGAAAACAGGTTGGCAAATAATAGCGCAGGATTACAATTCCCTGCAGCTTAGACTATTTAACCCCAACGCTCAAATAGCATCTATAACAATGCATTTCGAAAAAATACAATCGTATAATCAGATCATTTATAAACCAGGTTAGTTCTTTTTCCTCATCATATTCTTCAATATCTGGAGTGCCGATTAGATTGATCAAGTGTTCACTAAAAAAAGTGAACTTCTCTTTCGACGGGTTATCTCCAATAACTCTTAATTGTATTTGTTGGAATTCCTGAGATCCTTCAAATGAATAATAATCGACTCCCCAATCTCCCAAAATTCCTAATAAACTTGTCTCACGCCAATTCACTTCAACATGCGCATCGATAACAGTCACCTCCGGATTCAAATAATCGACTAATTTCTCAACCGAAATACTCCAAGGGATTATTGTCTCAGTTCCATCGAAAAGGACACCTGTTTTTAATTGATTTATCGTTTTCGTAAGCGAATTCATTCGGCATTTTCATCGTCAAAAATTGTTGTCAATCCAATGAAAGCTTGGAACGTCAACATATGAGCGTTGTAACTATGCGGCACTTCTGTTACAATATTTCCAGTTGAGTATACGTCTGTTATCTGGGTCACTCCATTCGTTTCGAAATAGGAATAGGCACTACGTAAACCAACATATAATCCGTTATCAAAGTTAAATCTCACTTCCAAACCCATTCGGTAAGCTCTGTCTATTTTATCATACATGTCATACGTTCTGTAAAACGTATCGCCATTGTTTAAATTTGTGAAATTGGTTTGTAAAAATGCGGTCCCGGACTCTGAACCGAAGATGTAATTTACTGTTGGAAGAATGCTGACCTGACCCACGCTAAACTTTCCTACAAGTCCAATATCGAATGAAGCAGTACCAAAACTTCCAAATATTGGACCTGGATCATCATACTCGGGAGGATCAAACTCCATAGAATAACCTGATGGAACGGAAGAAGCAAAATTGTTCTTTACATATTCATGATCAAATCCTGCATTGTAAAGTCCAAATCCAAAATGTAATCCGATTATGTTTTTTAGAAAAGGTCTGAATTCCAAAATATTCAAACCAGAACAGTGCGTATTGAAGTGCTCAAGAACAACTCTATCTTCATTCAGATTGGTTTCAATTGAATTAATCCTGAAAGTTCCAGGACCGAGAGCTAGAAAATTGAATTCAAAATTGAACTTTCGTTCTCGTGGTTCAGTATGCTCCGGTTCTATGGATTGAGAATAGGAATTCAAACCAAAAAGAAGAATTAAAAACATTATAGTGTATTTCATAATCTGACTTTTGGTTTTACCAAATTCCAACTCCGAATTTAACTCCAAAATTGTACAATGAATTGTATTTATCGATAAAGGATTGGTTGACAAACTTATTCAATGGTTCTCCTCCTACCAATGCATTTTTCATGGAATATTGGTTTGCATAAAAACTCACAACAAAGAATTTGTACCAGTCTTTCATTGTGAAACCTATAATTTTCAAGCGATGGGTTCTGAATAGTTTATAGGGACAAAAAGAAAGCTCAGCCGAATAGCAGGAACCGACAGTAAAATTCAGGATCTTGTCACTTTCATGGTATTCTTCTGTCAACGGTCCATAGATCAGGAAAGAAGAATATCCGGTTTTCAGCTGCAATAAAAATCCACCAAAACGATCTGGAAATGGTGAAAAGTTCAAAGAGAAATTTCGAAAAG
>CAMLET010000071.1 GCA_946479125.1 uncultured Flavobacteriales bacterium | reverse complement strand
TCATGAAGTTATCTGACTTTGCTCAGTCGTATGAACAAGCTGAATCCGATGCAAATACCCAGTTCAACCACAAATTTGTTGTAGAACGCGCCGTTGTTGCAGACAAAAAAGACAAGCCAAAACGCTTGATCATTATGCTTTTAGCAACCATGGGAACATTCTTATTCATGGTATTTGCCTTGTTGCTTCGCGATAAAATTCGTGAACTTAGAAAGCTTGCTTAAAAAGTAAAAAGGTGACATTTCTTCGTGAAAACGGTACACTGCTCGTAGGTGCTTGTGCATTTATGAGTTTACTAGGCTATTTCGTTTGGAATGATAGCTATTTGGGCTATGCCATTCCTTTCGCATTGCTGATGGTTTATTGTGCCATTTTTTACACTGAATTTACTTTATTCATTATCATTGCGTGTACACCACTTTCAGTAAACATTGAAGAATACACCGATAGTTTTGGTTTGTACATACCTACCGAACCGCTGTTGTTCGGAACCCTCGTAATTTTGGGCTTACAAAGCTTGAGAACTAAAGTTTTTCCGGATTACCTTAGGACATCGCCGCTTTACTGGGCAATATTGGTTTACTTTTCCTGGTTGCTGATCACCAGCATTACCAGCAGCAATCCAATGGCGTCATTTAAATTTTTGCTGGTTCGTTGCTGGTTCATTATTCCGCTCCTGTTTTACGGATCTGGAGTGATGACAAGCAAAAAAGCAATCTGGAGTTTCCTTTGGCTGTTTTGTACCAGTATGATCATTAGCATCACTTTTACCATCATAGTTCACGCTGGCTATGGTTTTGGTGAAAAGGAAAGTCACTGGGTGATGTGGCCATTCTTTAAAGATCATACCATTTACGGAGCTTTGGTTGCTTTGGTGATTCCCTTGATCTTCTCTATGCTTTTAGCGAAGAAACATTCACCATTCATTCAGTTCGTCCTTTACGGATATGTTGTAGTAGCATTTATAGGACTTTACTTTTCGTATACAAGAGCAGCTCAATTAAGTTTGGTTCTCGGCTTAGGTGTTTATTTCCTCATTCGATTCAAAGTAAAATTCTCTCTTGTTGCCGGAACCGCTGTTGTTGCCTTGCTTTTCGTTTGGTTTTCCTGGGATTCGATACAGCAGGATTTAGAGCGAAATAAGTTTGAACATACTACCGAGAATATTGGAGAACGATTTCAAAGTGCGGCAAACGTAACAACAGATGCGAGTAACTTAGAGCGTATTAACAGATGGTCGTGTGCTATTGAAATGTTTCAGGAACGTCCCTTGGTTGGTTTTGGTCCGGGAACTTATGCCTTTGAATATGCACGTTTTCAGCGACCAGAGAATTTGACAATCATCTCCACCAATTTCGGAGTAATGGGAAATGCACATAGTGAGTATTTAGGGCCACTTTCAGAAACCGGACTTCCCGGAATGCTTATTATCTTTGCAATCGTTGGAATTATCTTTTATCTCGGAATTGATTTGTATCAAAAATGGCCGCCGAACGATAAAGAAGTGAGAACAATCATCATGGGAATGATAGTTGCGCTGGTTACTTATTTCATTCATGGCTTTTTGAATAACTATCTCGATACGGATAAAGCGGCAGTTCCGGTTTGGATCATGAGTGCAGTTTTCATAGCACTTCGTCACAAACTAAAGACGAACAACACATCATTAATTGAGAATTGAGAATGTAAAATGTAGAAGTGATGAATTTTGTTTTCATAACTTCAATTTCAACTCCTTTTCAATTCTCCATTTTGAATTTAGAATTAAATAAAATGTTTACAGGAATTATAGAAACACTTGGTGAAATAGTAAAGATCGAACGCGAGGCTACGAACCTTCATTTTACTATTAAATCATCGATTACAAACGAATTAAAAATTGACCAAAGCGTTGCTCATAACGGCTGTTGTTTAACCGTTGTAGCTATTTCAAGCGATGAGTATGTTGTGACAGCTATTAAGGAGAGTATAGACAAAACCAATATTGGTGATTGGCAAGTTGGAAATAAAGTGAATCTGGAGCGTTGCATGCAAATGGGTGCACGTTTAGACGGACATATTGTACAAGGTCATGTGGATACTACCGGTGAATGCATTAAAGTGGAAGACTTGAACGGAAGCTGGAAATACACTTTTAAGTACAATCACAATCAACCAACAGTACAAAAAGGTTCAATTACCGTGAATGGAGTGAGTTTAACCGTTGTGGATTCTGAGTTGGACAGCTTCTCTGTTTGTATTATTCCATACACACATGAACACACAAATTTCCATGCTTTTCAACCCGGAACAAAGATCAATCTGGAGTTCGATATCATTGGAAAGTACGTTGCTCGTTTAATGGAAAAACAATCTTAACGATTTAATAATCCCGTTGAATTAAATCGATTTAGCAATTTATAAACCCTACATTTTCAGGTTGTTGAGGATTTTGAATCTATTGTAATCTCCTCATTTTTAACATAATCAGTTTCGGATTCTACAAAGTCCTTTTCATACCTTTGGCAAAAAATCAAAATAATGAAAAGACTTTTACTAATACCTATTTTGTTCTTAGGGTTTGTGGGTTACGGACAGTATGCGATAAACGGTGCTGGTTCGTACTCTCAAAATTTCGATGCCTTATTGAATACTGGAACTACCAATCCGTGGGTTGATAATTCGACTATTCCAAATTGGTACTCTCAAAGAACGGGTACGGGAACAACTTATCGTGCTGACAACGGAGCCGGTAATACAGGTGCTTTGTACAGTTTTGGTACAACGGCAGCTTCAGACAGATCTATCGGATCTCTTGGTTCTAGTAATGCGGCTGCAGGACATTTTGCTCATGGTGTTGCTTTCCAAAATACAGGAGCTGCTAGTGTTGCCAATTTCATGATTTCATATACGATGGAGCAGTGGCGAGTAGCTTCTGCATCTGCAAACACATTAACATTCTGGTATAAGGTTAGCTCTTCTGCAATTACAACATTAACACCAAATTCTGCCACAGGTTGGACTGCAGTTACTGCACTTGATGCAACTAGTCCGATTTTGAATGGAACAGCAAGTGCTTTAGATGGAAACCTTGTTGCAAATAAAGTGGTTTTGACAAATGTTGCCATTCCAGGATTGACATTGGCTCCAGGACAATTTTTAATGTTACGCTGGGATGACCCAGATCATGCTTTGAGTGATCAAGGTTTATCAGTTGACGATTTCTCAGCTTCTTGGACAACTTCTTGCAATACAACAAGTGCGTTCTCGGTTTCTGAATGTGCTTCTTACACTGTTCCTTCAGGAGATGAAACCTATACAACATCAGGAGTTTACCACGATACAATTCCAAATGCGGCTTTGTGTGATAGTGTAATGACAATCACAGTAAACATTACGGGTGGAACAACAAGCGCATTTTCCGTTTCAAATTGTGTTTCTTACACTGTTCCTTCTGGAGATGAAACTTACACCGTTGACGGAGTTTACATGGATACAATCCCAAATCACCTGGGTTGTGATAGTGTAATGACTATTACGGTTGACATCGTAGCTGGAATTACTTATTACCAGGATTTTGATACTGACGGTCTTGGTAATGCTTCAGTTACAACCGTTGCGTGTACGCAGCCAGGAGGATATGTTACTAATTCCAACGATTGTAATGATAATAATGCATCGATTGGTGCAGCTTCTACTTGGTATGCTGATGCGGATGGAGATACTTACGGAAATCCAACGGTAACTGCAACGAATTGTATGCAGCCAGTTGGATATGTAGCAAACAACACGGATTGTAATGATGCAAATGCTAACATTCATCCGGGTGGAACTGAAATTGCTGGTGATGGAATTGATCAGGACTGTAACGGAGCTGATTTGGTTCCTTCAGCTTTGGCACAATACCAATTCGTAGGTCATGTTTGTGCTACTCCTGTGTTAAGCGTAACTGCTCAACCGGCGAATGCTACGTTCAGTGATTATTCTGCTAACGGTACAATCACATGTGCTTCTGGAACAGGTTACATCAATTATTCAGCATGGAATCAAACAAATGCAATTGATTTAACGCAGTATTATTCGTTCACAGTTACTCCAGCTTCATGTTATAACATGAATTTGACTTCACTTCATTTCTTGCATAGAATCAGTGGTTCAGGTGGAACACCAACTGCGCACGTTCGTTCAAGTTTGGATAATTTCGCTGCAGATATAGCTACTTTGCCAATTTTGCAAACGGCAACTGATATTAATGAAGTGGTTACACTTCCTGCTTCACCTTTTGGTTCTGTAAATGTTGCTGTAGAATTCAGAATTTACATTTCAGAAATGGCTGCTGCCGGTGCAACTTACCGTAACGACAATGTTTCATTGTTTGGACTGTTGAATGCACTTCCTACAACAACTTACTATGCCGATGCCGATGGAGATACTTATGGTGATCCTTCAGTTTCAACTACCAATTGTATTGCTCCGGTTGGATATGTAGCAGACAATACGGATTGTAACGATAACAATGCAAACGAATATCCGGGTGCTACTTGGGTGATTGATGCTGATAATGATGGTTTTGGTGGTGCAGCTACACAAACTTCTTGTATGCAGCCAGTAGGTTATATTTCTTTTCCTGCTCCTTCAGACTGTGACGACAACAACAATGCTGTTCATGGACAATCGACTTATTACGCAGATGCGGATAATGACGGTTTTGGTGATGCTTACTCATCTATTACTGCTTGTTCAGCACCAGGAGGATACGTTTCCAATGATGACGATTGTGATGATTCTGATAACTCTGTTGGAGTTCCAAATGTTACTTATTACGCGGATGTTGACGGTGATATGTATGGAGATCCGAATAGCCCGATATTAGGATGTTCTATTCAGGTTGGATTGTCTCCAAATAACCTGGATTGTGATGATAATGACGCAAGTATCAATCCGGATGCAGCTGAAATTTGTGACGGATTGGATAACAACTGTGACGGTAACACTGATGAAGGATTCATTATGTTGACTTACTATGAAGATGCAGATAACGATGCTTTAGGAAATCCTGATGAATCAGTTACTGATTGTACTCAGCCGGTTGGATATGTTACAAACGATAATGATTGTGACGATACAAACCCGAATCCTAATGCTGGAATGACAACATATTACGAAGATTTGGATGGGGATACATTTGGTAATCCTGCTGTTTCTCTAACAGATTGTTCTATGCCGAATGGTTACGTTGTCAACAATACAGATTGTGATGATACAGACGAAGATATCAATCCGAATGCAACAGATGTAACAGGTGATGGAATCGATCAAAACTGTGATGGAGTAGATGGTAATTTGTCTGTAAATGAAGCTATTTACTTCGAAATTACTGCTTCACCAAATCCAGGAAACGACTTTGTAAGGGTTGATATTTCAGAGAACTTCGGTTTAAGAAATGCTGTTTTGGTTTCTGCTGATGGAAGAGTGATCAACACACCATTTACTGTTGTAGAAGGTGGAATTGAAATTCAAACAAAAGCAATTGTACCGGGAATATACATTATTACCCTGAACAACGGTTCAACAACAAAAACAGTTCGTTGGATTAAGCAATAGTTCGAACAACTAGAAATAAAAAATCCCCTGAAGCGATCTGCTTCAGGGGATTTTTGTTTGTATAAAGTTTTTGACTTCTATTGGTCTATTCTCGGCAAATTAATCTTCTCTTTCACAATGAATGCCGTAGGAAACAATGAACCTGTATTCGCCTTAATTTCCTCAGCTTCAAGATAAGTTCTAAAATCACCCACTTTTAAAAAGTAGTGCGGTGCTTTAAACTCCACGTAAGTGTCCACTTTCGGGTAAAGGGCGCTGAATTTTGAACGTGCATCATCAACAACTCCTTTTTCTGAATCAAATGCCAGTTGAACACGGTAACCGTTGATCTGAACACTTGTTTCAGGAGCAACTGCCGTTCCCTGCATTTTTACTAATCCATCAATTCTACTGTCCTTGTTAACCGTAACTTGTCCAAACGAAGAAAGCGAGATGAATAATCCGAAAATGGTGATAAATTGACGTTTCATTACTTTTAATTTTATTTGAATTCAATCACTGAAATTTGGTCATCGAGCGACTTGTACTGAGCCCGTCGAAGTGAGTCGAGATGTCAAATTTACAATTTCCTGCTGATTGGCAATCCTTACTTGACTTTTCGCGGATTTACAACAAGCAAAAATGAAGCCTTTTTTTTAGCTAGATGTTGGTTTAGAGGGCTTTGTTAAGAAATGTGAAAGCCATTGTTTATTTAGAATCATTTTAAATTAAAAACAACAGGGCATTATTTGTCAGAAAACTGTCACGAAATGTACCTATTCTTTTAAATTTGCCACCGTTAAAACCTGTGTTCGAGTGGGTTTTGCAACAACTTTTTGAAACAAAAATATCTAATAATCAGATGTTTAGAGGTATAAAACAATGGTGTATTGGTGCTCTTACCACAGTATTTGTGTTAGGCGCATCATCTGCTAATGCAGCGAAAATTGACGGTGGAGCAATTTTTAAAGCGAAGTGTGCGACATGTCACGCCCCGCACAAAGACGGAACTGGACCTGCACTTTTTGGCGTTCGTCAGAGATGGGAAGATGGAAAAGCAAAGCCGGGTTCTCTTTACCTTTGGGTGTCGAATCAGGCTGCTGCAGCCGCTTCGGATCCATACGCTGCGAAAATCATGGCTTCCCGTGGTGCAACAATGTCAACTTTCCCTGAACTAGCTGGTAAAACGGCTGAGATCGATGCGATTTTTGATTGGGTTGATGCACAAGAAGCTCCTGCAAAACCAGGTGCTACTGGTGAAGCTGGTGCTGCTGGAGCTGAAGAAGAAGAGGAAGGTCTTTCTCTTGTTTGGTTCGTTATGGCAGGTATATTCATCGCAATCATTATGGCAGTTGGTGGTGTTCGCCGTCAGTTGAACAACGCAACGAAAGCTTCAGAAGGAAAATCTGTTGACAATGAGCGTTCATTCAGTGAAGAGTTCAAATCTTGGGCTTGGAAATACAAGCGTTACGTAGGATTCGGAGGATTAGTTGTTACTATCTCTCTAATCGTTTGTTTCTTCTTGTCGTTGTACTCTATCGGTATCATGGAAGAATATCAGCCATCTCAACCGATTGCATTCCCACACGATATTCACGCTGGTAAAAATGGAATTGATTGTCGTTACTGTCACAATTCAGCTATCGATGGAAAAACTGCTGGTTTGCCAACTGTGAATGTTTGTATGAACTGTCACAAGCAAATTACAGGGTCTGATGCTCAGGTTCCTGAAATCGCTAAGATCTATGAAGCGGCTGGTTGGAATCCAACTACTAAGACATACTCAGGAAAAACAAAAGAGATCGTTTGGAACAAGGTTCACGTACTACCTGATCATGTTTACTTTAACCACTCTCAGCACGTAGTTGTTGGTGGAGTTGATTGTAAGCAATGTCACGGTGATATGACAACTCAAAAAGAAACTGCTCGTGTAGTTCCGGTTGCTGAGTTGAACAAGGTTGCAGATAACATTCCGTTGACGAAAGCAACATTGACAATGGGATGGTGTATCGAATGTCACGCTGAAAAAGCAGTTGCTGACGGATCTTTGGATACAAAAGGAAACGCTTACTATACTGAAATGCATAACCGTTTATTGAAGAACAAGAAATTGTACAACAAGATCTTGACTGAAGAGAACGGTAAGATTAAGATAACAGTTAAAGAAATGGGTGGTTGGGAATGTGCTAAATGTCACTATTAATCACTTTGTAGAAGTTAAAGAAAATGGCTATGTCAAAAAAATATTGGAAAGGTCTTGATGAGTTGAATCAAACTCCAGCTTTCATTGAGGCAAGAGATCGTGAATTTCCACAGACTGTAACTGTTGATGAATTTTTAGGAGATGAGAACTTGAAGGAAACTTCAACAGATCGTCGTGATTTCCTAAAATTCTTAGGGTTCACTGTAGCTGCTGCAACAGTTGCTGCGTGTGAGGCGCCTGTAACAAAAGCTATTCCATATGTAAACAAACCTGAGAATGTTACTCCGGGTGTTGCGACATATTACGCATCAACGTATTACGATGGTAATGCATACGCAAGCGTTGTTGTTAAAACAAGAGAAGGTCGTCCTATCTTTATTAAAGGTAACCGTGATTACGGATTTACTCAGGGAGCTTTAACTCCACCGATCGTTGCATCTGTTTTAGGATTGTATGATTCTGAGCGTTTGACTAATGTTGAGGGTGATGGAATTAAAGACTGGAAAGGTTTAGATGGTGCGGTTCATAGTAAATTGGCTGAGATCAAGAAGGCTAAAGGAACAGTTGCATTCGTTACGAATACAGTTATTTCTCCTTCATTGACATCTGCTTTAGTTGATTTGTCTACTTCTATCTATGGAGAGACAATGGACGAGGTAACAGGAATGCCAGGTTTACACCCGAACTTTAATCATGTTCAATACGATGCTGTTTCTTACAACGGTATGCGTGATGCGAACAAGAAGTCTTTCGGGAAACGTATGATTCCTGATTACGATTTCACTGAAGCAAAAACAATCGTTAGTATTGGTGCTGATTTCTTGTCAACTTGGTTGTTAGGAAATGCATTCTCTGCTGATTACGGTAAGCGTCGTAATCCTGACGGAGAATGGATGAGCAAACACTTCCAGTTTGAATCAAACATGTCTATCACAGGATCCAATGCAGATTACCGTGGTATGATCAAGCCAAGTGAGCAGGCAAATGTGTTGGCTTACCTTTTGGCGAAATTTGGAGTGAAGACAGGTACACCTTCTTCATTACAAGGACAAGCTGCTGATGTTGCTGATGAGGCGTACAAAGCGTTGAAAGCTTCTAAAGGAAACTCAATTGTTGTTTGTGGATCAAACAATGTTGCAGTTCAAATTCTTACAAATAAATTAAACTCAGTTCTTGGAGCTTACGGTAAAACGATCAAGTTCGAGAATGAGATCAATATGTTCCAATCGGAAGATGCGAAAATGCATGATCTTGCTGCGAAAGTAATTGCAGGAAGTAAAGATGCTCCAAACGCAATTTTCTTCTTAGGAACAAATCCGGTTTATTCACTTCCTAACGGAAAAGCATTCGGTGAGAAATTAGAGGGAATGTTCTCTGTTTCAATGTCACTTTATGCTGATGAAACGGCTTCAAAATGTAAATTCATTGCTCCTGATCTTCATGCTTTGGAGTCTTGGATGGATTACAACCCGAAAACAAATCACTACGCGTTGGCGCAACCAACAATTCGTCCTTTACACAATACTGCTTCTGCAATGGAATCTTTATTGGTTTGGGCTCACAAAGCGAAACGTGGTGGAAAAGATTCAACAGTAGCTTACGATTATATCGCTAAGAACTGGGAGATGTACGGTTTCCCTCAACAAACGAAATTCAAGGATTTCAGAACGTACTGGGGATTTGCTGTACACAACAGTTGTATGGAACTTGAAATGCCATTGACTCCGTTGAACTTGATGTTCAATGAAGCGGCGTTAAATGGTCTTGCAGGTAAATTACCGAAGTCTTCTGCTCTTGAGGTTGTTCTTTACCAAAAAGCTGGTTTGGCTACAGGTGAACACGCTGGTAACCCATGGTTGCAGGAAATGGCAGATCCAATTTCTAAGGCTACTTGGGATAACTACATTACTATGGCTCCTGAAACAATGGAAGCTGGTGGTTATGCAACGTACTTTGACCAAGAGCATGGTTTGAATATGGCAACTGTTAAAGTTGGAAGTTCAAGCATCACTTTACCTGTAATGCCATCTCCAGGACAAGCTGCTGGTACTGTTGGTATCGCACTTGGTTACGGACGTGGTGAAGGAAATGAAAAAATTGGTAAGGCAGCTTACCAAACAAAACAATACGGTGGTCACGAAACTGACGAAAAAGGAAACAGAGTTCCTGTTGGTAAGAATGCATACCGCCTTGTAGGATTCGCTAATGGTTCTTACGATTTCAATACAACTGCTACTATCGCTAAAGAAGGTAATGAGTTGTACCCAATTGCAGTTACACAAATCCATTCTACAGCAATGGCGCGTAACTCAATTGTTCGTGAAACAACATTAGGGACTTACGAAAAAGAAACAGAAGACGCTTACAATTACAAACACGTAATTCATACACACGAAGGTCCTGTTGCAATCGAAGAGTTTGACCTATGGGATGCACATCCGGTTGAGGATGTTGGTCACCGTTGGGCAATGACTATCGACTTGAACCAGTGTTTCGGATGTGGATCTTGTTTGATCGCTTGTCAAGCTGAAAATAACATTCCTGTAGTTGGTAAAGACGAAGTACGTCGTGGTC
>CAMLET010000070.1 GCA_946479125.1 uncultured Flavobacteriales bacterium | reverse complement strand
TTGTGCTAAAGTGGTTTTTCCAACTCCCGGAGGTCCCCAGAAAATAATTGAAGGTAAAACGCCAACTTCTAGAGCACGTTTCAATGAACCATTTTCTCCCAAAAGCTGATGCTGACCAACATAATCCTTGAGGAGTCGTGGACGCATTCTTTCAGAAAGAGGAGCAATGTTGTTCATACTTCAAAGTTAGAGAATATAATGAATTGAAAATTGATAATTCAAAATTGAAAGAAGTGGAACTGGCTTATGAAAGAGGTTTAAATCTTCTCCATTCTCCATTCTCAATTTGGTCTGGTGACTGAGCTTCGGTCATCGAGTCCGCCGCGGCGGAAGGTGTCGAAGTCACATGTCGAAATCGAGGTAATATGCTTTTTGCTCTTTTTTGTCGTACCAAAAATACTTGTAAAATTGCCTGCCGTCTGTCCAACTGTAAGTTTCTAGTTTCTCGATTTTTTCTTTGTCCCACCAATCAAAATCTTGCTGAAAGCCTGGACCAATGCCTTCTATTGTGTCTTTAGAGAATTGATGTTTCTTTTTGAGTTTTTCTACTGTTTCAGCGTTGCAATTAAAACTGAATTGATAAGTAGCATCAATTCCCATTTCATCAGCGTAACAATAAATGTTTTTAACATCAGATGTCAAAGGAACTTTCATGAATTCTTTAAAGCGTAGTTTATTGTATTTCGTAT
Source organism: uncultured Flavobacteriales bacterium (assembly GCA_946479125.1). The sequence continues at coordinate 9,701 of CAMLET010000070.1, read as the reverse complement.
CGGCCTGATATGCATCGAAATGCGGAAAAACCTTGTCAACCGCCTTTTCCTTTTGTTCATGAAACTCGTTTCTTGCAGTTTGAACGTATTCCTCGCTTTTAGATTTAATTCTGTTACAAGAAACAATACTGATTGAAATAAAAGTGAAGAAGAAAAAACGAAATGCCATTTTAAATAAAGTTAGAAGACAAGGTCATCGAGCGCCTGTCTGCCGAACAGGCAGGGAGTCGAGATGCCGAAGTTAGTTGTGCTCAAAATGCAAAGGAAAGCGCTCCATGCTCTTATAAACACCACCCATTTCCTTCATGAATTTCGACCAAAGTTCTGTGTCGATTGTATTCAGCATGTTGTATTTATGTTTTTTCCAAACAATCCAGCTGCGTTCTTCAATTTCCTGTTCTAATTGTCCGCCTTCCCAGCCAGTGTATCCTGCAAAGAAACGTACGTCTTTCTTGGTTATTTCTCCTGCGTTTATTTTCTCTACCAGTTGATCGAATGAACCGCCAAAGTATTGATTTCCTTTTACCAGCTCAGCTCCTTCAATGGTTGGGTCGTTGTGGATATAATACAGTTTGTCTTCGTGAACCGGTCCGCCATAACTCGCGAAAAAACCATCAACAGGAAAACTCTCGATCATTAATTTCATTGGAACAGGAAGAGGATGATTCAGAACCATGCCGTATGCTCCTTCCTCATTGATGTCGCAAACGTAAATCACAGTTCTGCGAAGATTATCATCTCGCATAAACGGTTCCGCTATCAGCATATCGCCAATTTCTGGAATGGGTTGTACTGGAATTCCGAATTTCATTCTTATAAAACGATTGGCGGCTTACGTAACGTGAAGTTTGCATTCTGTAATGCAGCCGCATTTCCTCTTAATGTTACGAAAAAACTTTGATTTGTCCCAACTGGAATCCAGTTGAAACTAACATTCCAACAATGTAAATTACGCGCCATTGTGATGCGTAAGTTGGATAATGTCTTGTTAGTAATATCGTAAAGTACCGTACTTGTAATTTTCCAATTCTCAGTAATACTAAAGTCTGCGTCGAATCTAAGCGTTTGTCTTGGTGTATACATTTTACGCATGTAAGTACTGTCGCCCGAGTTTAGATTTAACCCAATAAAATGTTCAAAACTTACTTTCCATGGAATATCGAAATACACCATTTCATTCGGATTGATCATCCAGTTTTGGTATTGCGGATTCCAAACATTTCTCATTTCTGAGTTTCTGTTTTGGAGCATGTCCTGATATTTCTTGGATGTTAACGTAAACTGAGTGGTGGTCGAAAATGAGGTAAATCTTCCCAAACCTTTTCCAACTTCATGAGCATATTTCCACTGGGTAACACCAGTTGTGTCATTCCAATCGTACCAACTGAAGTTCGCATTTGCGGTAACGTTGAACTTTTCAATCGGATTGATGACCATTCGCATCGTTAGATCCGACCAATTCATACTGTCTTTGAAAATGTCGTAATCCGTACTCAGGAATAAGTTATCGATGATCTTCGTTTTAGCAAAACCAGTAACTGTATCCTTGTCACTTTTTCGTTTTATTTCGAACGAGTTGTTCACTGCAAATCCAATTCTTCCTGAACTGTTTCCTAGTGTTTGTGCATAAATACTTCGTTCGTAAATGTTGTATTCATGCAATTCCCCTTGGTTATCCGTATAACTCGTATTTCCCTGCTGAATGTTCGGTGCGTAAGTGTAAGTAACCGTTGGCGTCATAATGTGACGAAGGATGGTATTTCTTTTACCTACAAAACGGTAGTAAGAGTAGAAGTTGCTTGTAACAGATGCGGATGAATTGAATGAATGTGTAAATCCTCCAACGTTCAGTGAGTCAATGATCAATGAATCGTTTGCATTCACCGATTTTGAAATGCTCTGGAAGTTGTAGAATTGACTATAGTTCACACTTGGTGTAAAACGAATAGCTCCCTTCACTAAGCTAAATGTACTTTGCAGGTTGAATCGCTGATTGGCTCCTGATCTGTAATTCTGACCAATGCTGTCGAAATCCATGTTTTTCAGGTAGCTATCCTTGAACGATGAACGGTTTTGGAACTCAGAATTGTAAGTGAATCCTACAACTTTATTGATTCGTTTGAATGGATAAATTCGATTCGTGGTTTGCAAGTTTAATATCGGGCTCGTCAAGTCAATTTGTTTTGCCTGAGAATTTTGACGCATTGAAACCTTTCCATCGATGGAAATAGGTGCTTTTGCAAACTTTCTTCCCAAACGAATATCCGAGTTCAGTGTATTGTCAAAATACTGTGCATTTTGAACATTTAGTGTTTGCTTATTCGTTGAGTTCGAATTGAAGTTGATATTGGCACCGAAAGTCCAGAATGGGTTTGCCTTCGGATCTTGTGTGTGTGTCCATTTTACAGTCGCAGCCTGTGTTTTTGTTGAATCTGGCCAGCCGTATCTGAATTCAGAATATCCAAGGTCAAAATTCCCGCTTGATTTGTATTTGAAACTATAATCTGAATGGTTTCTTAATCCAAAACTTCCCCTGGAAAATAAGGTTCCATAAAAGAAGGTCTGAAAATGATCGTTAACAGGCTTGTAATAACCCAAATCCTGAAATCCCATTCCATAGGCAGAAACAATCGAAAATTGTGGCATAATAAATCCAGCAGGATTATCGTCTTCTTTTTTCTTTTGCGGAATGATAGCAAAGGGGAGTCCAAGCGGAGTAGGAACGCCCATTACCCATAAGTTCATTGGTCCGCTTGCAATTCTTTTTTCGGGAACCAAAACGGCTTTCGATAAAAAGAAATGGTAATGTGGTTCCTTCAGATTACAAGTGGTGAATTTTCCGTGTATAAAATGGATTTCCTCGTTGGGTTGACGTTTTGCAATCTCCATTGAAAGGTAATATTCCTCTTGTTTAATGGTCACTTCTTCAATAAAGCCCTTCTTTTTTTCGTAGTTGTATCTGATCTTATCTGCCGTAACAGAATCTCCGTCCTGAATAAATACTGGAATTCCAACTTTACGTCCAAGTGAATCTAAAGTGTAAGTTGCAGTTACTTCTTTCGTTCCGTAATCAACTACAATATAGTCGGCTTTCATGTCCAATTCGCCATAAACCAACTGCGCGTTTCCGTAAAGATGAAGTTGTTTGTTTTTGTTGTCTGTAACGGCGCTATCTCTTGCTGTATAAATGATTTCATCCTCCAGATCATCATCGTTTATCACCACTTTCTTTGGTTCCTCTTGAGAAAACGATACCGCAACTGCAGCGAATACTGCAATACAGGAAGTAAGGAAATTTCGAAATGAAGTAATGTTCACGAGTTTAATAACGGTTGCAAAGCTAGGAAATTTCATCCAGTTCTGTTCGTGCACGCATTTAACAACTTTCCTGCCACACTTCGATATCTCGACTCCGCTCGATAACCGAAGTGTTATCTTGGTTTTATTGTAGATCATCCAATGTGTTTAGTGCCGGTCATCGAGCGGAGTGGAAGTTTCATGCTGAGCTGTTGTATAGTCACACTGAGCTTGTCGAAGTGTGGCATAATCTTGGTTATTAACAACGGCAATCACGGTTATTAACAATTGGCTTTAAATAAGTTGATTGTTGCAGACGAAATGTAACGGTCTAACAACTGTACTTTTATAATGAATAACTGGCATCAAACAGTAAAACAATGAAAACGCTTAAAAATACATTTGTAGTTGCTTTGCTTTCATTTCCAATGATTCTCACACTTGCATTTCAGCCGGCTCCGGTTCGATTTGCTGAAGAAGGCGACGTAACGGTTATTAAAACAGTAGTAATTGATGCTGGTCATGGCGGAAAAGATCCTGGGTGTCACGGTGCATCGGCACATGAAAAAGACGTTTGTTTGGCAATGGCACTGGAGCTTGGGAAATCGATTCAGGCAAAATATCCGAATATTAAGGTTGTTTACACAAGAGATAAAGATGTGTTCGTTGAATTAGATGAACGCGCAAAGATTGCAAACAAAGCCAATGCAAACTTATTTATTTGTATTCATGCCAATTCTGCTTCAGCTTCTGCTTTTGGAACTGAAACGTATGTTTTGGGATTACACAGAACTGATGCTCAGGCCAAAATTGCTGATCGTGAAAACAGCGTAATCGAATTTGAGACTGATAAGGAGAAATACAAGAATTTCGATATGACACCGGATGCCTTAATTCTTCGTCAGTTGCAATTGTCCATTTATTTAGATCATTCTATTTCGTTTGCTGAAAAATTACAATCTGAATTCAAGTCACTTGGTCGTTACGACAGAGGTGTTCGCCAGGCTGGTTTTTTAGTGCTTTACAAAACAACAATGCCTAGTGTGCTTATCGAAACTGGTTTCTTAACGAATAGTGAAGAGGAAAAATTCCTTGCTGATAAAGAGAATCAGAAGAAAATGTCTTTGGCAATGTTCACTGCATTTGAGAAGTACAAAAAGGAGCGTGAAGGAGTAGATTCTCAAACAAAAGGTGGTGGTCAGGGAACAGGTCAACCAACTACAAAGCCAGAAACGAACGGGACAACAAACAATGGTGCAACTGCTGTAGCTTCTGATAATGTAAGTAATGACGTTTATTTCCGTGTTCAGGTAGAAACTTCTGAAACCAGGCTTTCATTGACAGCAACGAAGTTTAAAGGCTTGACAATTCAGGAGTATAAACAAGACAATTTGTTCAAATACACAGCTGGCGATTTTAAGAATGATTTTAAATTAGCTAACAACTATAAAACTGAACTACGTTCTATGGGCTTTTCCAATGCTTTTGTGGTTGCTTTTCAAAATGGCGAACGCATTAATTTGGAAAAAGCTATTAAATTAGCAGAAAAATAAAGCCTTGAAGATATCTAAAGAGATCAAAGCCGGAATTATCGCTATTCTTTCAATTACACTTCTTGTTTGCGGTGTGAATTTTTTGAAAGGTAATTCGTTCTTCGGCGGAGATGATAAATACACAGCATATTTCCCTAATTCAGGGGGATTAACTCCAGCAACTTCTGTTTATGTAAACGGTGTAATTGTTGGGAAAGTATTGTCAGTAGAGTACAATATGAAAGGCGATTCTGCAACTCGCGTAAAAGTGGAGTTCAATATTCAGGAAGACGGTTTGAAAATCCCACGTGGTTCTAAAGTGGAAGTTGGACAAGCAGATTTCTTGACAAAAGGGATTATTCTGGAATTAAATACTGATTTGTCGAAAGGTTTTTACACTACCAATGATGAAATCATGGGAACTGTAGCGATGGCCATTCAGGATAAAGTTCTTACAACATTAAATCCAACAATTAGTAAAGTAGAGCATTTGATTGCTTCTGTTGATGAAACAGTAACTTCTCTTGGTGCTTTCTGGGATACAACTGCGAATTCAGAGATCAAACAATCAATGGTCGAAATTCGTCAGGCAATCAAAAGCTTTGCACGTGTAGCTAATGAAGTAGAAGGTTTGGTGGTTTCAGAGAAAGCGAAAATGAGTAAGATCTTCTCGAATTTAGAAAGTATCAGCTCGAATTTGAAAGCTTCAAATGATAAGATTTCCGGAATCATTGGGAATACGAAGAAAATTACAGATGATTTGGTGACTGCAGAATACAGTAAAACAATTGCTGAAGCAAGTAAAACCATTCAGAACTTAAATGCTTTGTTAAACGATATCAATTCAGGAAAAGGTTCCGTTGGGAAATTGCTGAAGGACGATGCTATGTTTAACGAGCTTGTAAAGACCAATCAGGAACTTCAGGAATTGGTTGATGATATTGAATTACATCCCGAACGTTATATACATTTCTCTGTGTTTGGCGCTAAGTCAAAAGGAGTGAAGCTTACTGGTAAAGAAGAGCAGAAACTTCGTCAAATGTTAGATACAGTTAAATAATTACAACTCAATTATGATTTCTATTATTGTTTTTAGTGTCCTTTTCTTCGGAGGATTTGGGTTTTTCGCATACAAAATGCTCGAAATCCGTAAAGCGATTCTACTTGGTCGTGATGTAAACAGAACGGACAATCCGAAAGAGCGTTGGAAAACAATGGCACTAGTTGCACTTGGACAAAAGAAAATGTTCTCCCGACCAATTCCGGCTTTGTTACACCTTGCGTTGTATACGGCTTTCGTAATCACACAAATTGAGTTGATCGAGATCATCGTTGATGGTGTTTCTAATCAGCACCGTTTCTTCTTTGAGAAATTAGGTGGATTCTACACATTCATGATCTCATTCATTGAGATTTTGTCTGTACTTGCTTTGGTTGCAACTGTTGCTTTTCTTGCTCGACGTAATATCTTAAAGCTTTCCCGTTTCCAAAAACCGGAAATGAAAGGCTTTCCAACACGTGATGCGAACATTATTCTTTGCATGGAGATCATTTTGGTATGTTTCATTTTCACAATGAATGGTGCAGATGAAGCTTTGTACAACATGGGTGCTTCTCACGCGTCACATCACGCAGGAACTTTCGGATTTTCTATCAGTCAATATGTTGGTTCATGGTTTTCCGGATTCTCTGTTGAAACCTTGCATTTGCTGGAAAGAATAGGATGGTGGGGACACATTGTAATGGTACTTTCATTCTTGAACTATCTTCCGTTCTCTAAGCATTTCCACATTTTATTGGCTTTCCCGAATACGTATTATTCGAATTTGGAGAAAAAAGGAAAGTTTACCAACATGGAATCGGTTACGAATGAGGTGAAGTTGATGTTGGACCCGAATGCTGATCCTTATGCTGCAGCTCCTGAAGGCGCTGAACCACAACGTTTCGGTGCGAAAGATGTAACGGATCTGACTTGGAAAAACTTGTTGGATGCTTACACATGTACGGAATGTGGACGTTGTACTTCAGCTTGTCCGGCAAATATTACGGGAAAGCTTTTGTCGCCGCGTAAAATTATGATGGACACACGTGATCGTTTAACTGAAGTTGCTGCAAACAAACGCAAACATGGTGCTGATTACGAAGATGGAAAGTCTTTAGTAGGAGATTACATTACAGAAGAAGAATTGTGGGCATGTACATCATGTAACGCTTGTGTTCAGGAGTGTCCTGTAAACATTGATCCACTTTCTATCATTGTAGATTTAAGAAGATATTTAGTGATGGAGGAATCAAAAGTTCCAACTGAACTTACAGGAATGTTAACGAATATCGAGAATAACGGTGCGCCATGGCAGTTTTCACAAGCTGACAGAGCAAACTGGATTCACGAAGCTTAGATTGAATAACTGTTGCTAACCGTATTGGTTAAGAAAATCTAAACAAATGGCGAATAATATAGAATTGATCAATTTAATTGAGGACGGAAAACACCTTTCTCCGGTTTTACCTTCACATGTCAAGAATTACTTGATTGACATTGATGGAACAATTTGTGACGATATTCCGAATGAGGAACCGGAACGAATGGAAACTGCAGAATTGTATCCGGATGCATTGGAAACAATCAACAACTGGTTTGAAGAAGGACATATTATTACGTTTTTCACTTCGCGTTTGGAAGAACACAGACAAGTGACAGAAAATTGGTTGCAAAAACATGGTTTTAAATACCACGGAATGATGATGGGGAAACCAAGAGGTGGAAATTACCATTGGATCGACAATCACATTGTTCGTGCAACACGTTTTGAAGGAAAATTCACGAACTTAGTTAAGGAAACGGCGAGCATCGAGGTTTTCAAGAAATAAGATTATAAAAGGATTATTATGAGTACACTACAAGTTCCAACAATGGCCGACATGATGGCGCAAGGAAAAACTCCTGATATTTTATTTTGGGTAGGTTGTTCCGGAAGTTTTGATGATCGTGCAAAAAAGATCACGAAAGCTGTGGTGAAAATCCTTAACAACTGTGGAGTAAACTTCGCGGTTTTGGGAGCTGAGGAAAGCTGTACTGGTGATCCTGCAAAACGTGCTGGAAACGAGTTTACGTTTCAAATGCAGGCAATGATGAATATTCAGGTGTTGGATGCTTACGAGATCAAGAAGATCGTAACGGCTTGTCCGCACTGTTTCAATACTTTGAAGAATGAATATCCTGAGTTAGGCGGAAATTATGAAGTAATTCACCATACAGAATTGATTCAGGAGTTGATTAATTCAGGGAAATTACGTCTGGAAGGAAGTCAAACATTCAAAGGGAAGAAAATTACTTTCCACGATCCTTGTTATTTAGGTCGTGCGAATGATGTTTACGAAGCTCCACGCGTATTGATTGAAAAATTAGACGCTGAATTGGTAGAAATGAAACGTTGTAAAACCAAAGGACTTTGTTGTGGAGCTGGAGGTGCACAAATGTTCAAGGAAGCTGAAAAAGGAAATAAAGAAGTAAACGTTGAGCGTACAGAAGATGCGTTGGAAACAGGATCTGAAATTATTGCAACCGGTTGTCCTTTCTGTAATACAATGATGACAGACGGTGTAAAGAATTTCAACAAGGAAAATGAAATTCAGGTATTGGACGTTGCTGAATTAATTGCTAACGCTGCTGATCTGTAATGAGCTACTTCGAACTGGCACCAGATTCTAAATGTTGGGTTTACCAATCCAATCGCGCATTTACTGCAACTGAAAAAGCGTGGCTGGAAGAAACCCTGGATCGTTTTGTTGATCAATGGGCTGCACACGGAAACAAGTTGCTTGCGCAAGGAAAAGTAATTGGTGATTTTCACGTGGTTCTTGGTGTTGATGAAAATCAAGCAGGTGCTTCTGGTTGTTCTATCGATTCTTCTGTTCGATTTATAAAAGAAATTGGTCAGGAATTGGGTGTAGATTTCTTCAACAGAATGAATTTGTTGGTAGAGGAGAATAACGAAACGAAAATTGTCCCGTTTTCAGAAGTTTCAGATCATCCTGAAGCATTGGTTTATAATAACCTTATTAAAACCATTGGCGATTTGGAATCGAAGTGGAAAGTGAAGGTTGCAGATAGCCCGTTTTATAGAATTGAAAATTGAAAATGTAGAATTGAAAAGATTCTATTTTGGTTTAATTCAAAAATCAGAAATTCTCTAACACGTAACGGTCTTTTCAATTATCAATTAGGCATTTTCAATTTCGTTTTTTCTCCTTCTTATCCAACCTAATCCCCGCAACAAACTTCACGGTATAAAACGTTTGTCGGTATTTCATGTGTCTAAAGGCGATTCCTTTATTGTCGAAATCAGTTACCAGCATTGCAAACCACCGCGGTTTATTCCATCCGGCTGTTATTTTGAAATCAAGCCTTGGGGCTAAACCTAAATATCCGCGGCTAAAATCATCTCTGATATAAATCTTAGTTTGAATAGTTCCACCAAATCCCGCCATGACACCAAATTGCATGTTTTTGTAACGTTTTACCATGGCATAACCAGGAATGGCTCCAAAATCAAAAGCAGCAAGCGTTTTTGCTCCGGTAATACTTTTCGTAGTATCACGAATTTCGATTGGAAGAATACCGTTTTCATTTCCAAATCCGTAGTAATTAACGGTGTATCGAATGTACCAGGTAGCAATATCACGTTTGTACATTCCTGTTTTTCCTTTAAACGATGGCATATTGAATTCGTCACTCCTAAAATGCCAGGTATTCAATGAAAAACTTGCTGCAGCTAAAGTGCTGTCATAAATATTCGGTTTTAATTCATTCAGCGTGTCGTTCCAGTGAAGTGCATTTTTGAAGGTATATCCTTTATACGTATGAAAATC
>CAMLET010000069.1 GCA_946479125.1 uncultured Flavobacteriales bacterium | reverse complement strand
AACTTCAGAATCAGTGTACATCATCGACAAATCTTCCAATTCCGTTTTGATGGAATAAAGTCCAAGTCGATGCGCAAGTGGTGCGTACAAGAATTTCGTTTCAGAAGCAATTTTCAGTTGTTGCTCCGGACGCATAGATTCCAGTGTACGCATATTGTGTAAACGATCTGCTAACTTGATCAAAACAACACGGAGGTCGTCTGAAATGGTCAGGATCATTTTACGGAAATTCTCTGCCTGGATACTCGCGTTTTGGTCAAATACTTCTGGAATTTTGGTTAATCCGTCAATAATTCGACGCGCTTTTTCGCCAAACAGATCTTCAATATCTTGTAATGAAATGTGCGTATCTTCAACAGTGTCGTGAAGTAAGGCACAAGCAATCGCTGTTGCTCCAAGTCCCATTTCTTCAGCACAAATTCGAGCTACGGCAATTGGGTGATAGATGTAAGGTTCACCCGATTTTCTTCGCATTTCCTTATGAGCTTCAACAGAAACGTCGAAAGCCTTGCGAATCAGCTGTGTGTCTTTTCGGGTTCTGTTTTTTGTTGCCCGCAATAAACTGCGAAATGCAATTAGAATTTCTTGTCGTTCTTTTTCTAAATCTATCTGTAGTTTTTCCATTGTGCGTATCCCAGCTCTGATTTACAAAGATAAGCTGAATTCTAACGGATTGAACAGCTTATTTGGGAAGTGTTAACAGTTGGGTGTTAAAGTATTTGAAATCGGTAAGGAATGAAAAAGGGACACCGAATAGATGTCCCAAGTTGAAGTTAGTGATCCGGTTTTCTAGTTTTATTTCTTCCGCTCAAAATACCAGTGCTCAATTAATCTCACTGAACCGTTAGCATTTAATTCTACATTGAGTAATTCCATTTTACGATTGTTCGCTTTTTCAATAGTGTACAATCCAACTGTGTTAACATAACCGGTTCCAGAATCATAACCACCAAACCCAAACTGCTGGCCATCTGCGCTCATCCACCAGCGTTTTGCACCGAACAAATCGTCTTTAAGTTGAGAATTGACTTCGTTTTGAAATTCTTCCGTATAAAGTAAATGGAATGGGTCTTGATACATAAAGTCATCTTCGTGATAAAGGAATAATACTCCAAGATCTTCAAATTGATCTGTGTCTGTGATATTCCCAAGCGTATCGTGGTGTTCTTGAACCAGATTTTTGATAGCCCAAGGTCCTGCGGCACGTGTCATCACCTTTTTAGGTTCGTCTTTGAAACAACTTGTAAGTTGAAACAAGAGAATTGCTAACATAAAGTATTTGCTATTCTTCATCATTTGATCCGAAAGTAAATTGAAGTCCGAAAACTCCGCGTGTTATTCTATATGCTTCTTTTAACCGGTCTTCATATGTGCCGGCATTATCCTGTGTTGCAATTGACTCAAAGTGTTTGGAGTCTGTGGCACTGTTAGATTCCTTAAATTCACCGCCCAGGTATTCCATTTTGTTCAGGGTGAAACTTATGTCTGCAAATACTCCGATATTTTCTGTGAATAAGTATTCAAATCGTCCGCCCAATCTTCCCATTAATCGCCAGCTTGTATAAATTCCGCTCAGATTTTTCTCTCCTCCGTAACTTTCTACATCGCCATAAGTGTAAAAGGCATTTAAATTAAAGTTGTTAATTGTGACATTAAAGTAGGGAATGAATCCTATTTTATCACCACCTATCCGTCCTCCAAATTCAAAGTCGAGGTAGTGATTTTTGAATACAAATGATCTGCTTTGGTCGTTCGTGTATGTTGCTTTCGAAGCAAATCCTGTAATGTTTCCAAAGTTGAACCCCATGATTATCGGTCCACCACGAAATTTCATTCCAATATGGTATCCTGCGCCGTAACGATTAAATTTGGCAGAATCTAACATAGAGCTTCCGCTGTTCAAGTTGTTGTAGCTCGTCAAATAGGTTTCAAAATCAGGAAAACTTAAACGAAAAGAACTCGCGCCTGTTTGAATCTGCATTCCTACAAATTGTCCGTAACTGAAGTTACAAGAGATTAGAAGTGCGAAGATGAAGACTAACTTTTTCATTGGCCAATTTTGGGTTTAATGACTAGTCCAACCTGAACAAAATTCAAGTTGAAGATCCAGTGTCCGTACCATACGGTTAATCCAACCTCAGACATATCGTTAAAAGCAAAACCGATTTCCGGACGAATTGAAATGTCTATTTTTTCCTTTTTCAAAAGTGCGATGTCGAGTCCAAACCCGTTAACAATATTTGTTTCTTTAGAACCGGGAGTGTATTTTCCTGAAAACGTGTGAAGTTTATATCCCATGGTTTCATTTTTATAGACATCACTATTTGGTGAAGTGGCACTGAATTTTAGACGATATTTAGTGAAACCAAGGTGGTAGAAGATACCGATACGGTCCGTTGGTGTAACTATGAAGTTGTAATGAATACCACCAAATTTTGATTTCAAGGCGAATTTCTCCTCATAGTTTTGAGTAACATTCGTTCGTTCTCCGGAAGCGCTATTGGATTTTCCTTCGAAATACAAACTTTGAGCAATGAAGTCGGTCAACTGAAGTTGAATTCCGAATATGATTCCTGTGTTACTCTGGTTCCAATGCATTTCTTTCGTTACCTCATATATGTCGTTAGAACCATTAAAGTCTGCTGTATTAGATCCAGCGTGATACGAATATTCATATCCCAGGTTAAATTTTGCCGCCATATTGGCTTGTATACTTTCAAGATATTTATATCTGCCTGCAACTCCACCAACCATTAGTCTGACTTGTGTTTTGGCAGACAGACTAAGGCTGCATAGTAGAATTAAGAGTATATTTTTTTTGGTCATTATGAACTTGAGGTTTATTGAATCTTTGATCCCTTTCTGATCTCAGACACAAAACTAAGTCTCATCCTTATCTTTTCAATACAGCATTTGATGTATATTTTTTTGAGCGCTGTAGATTATGTTTTTCAAAATAAAAAAGGTTATCCAGCGTAAACGTGAATAACCTCTTACAAATGATTTTGATGAATCTATTTATCTTTTTTCAACTCAAATGTTAGTACGTCCTTATAATTGTCAGTTCCGTCTGAATATTCCTCAACACTTTCAAGTACGATCTCTTTTCTGCTGCTTTCTTTGATCGTGAAAACAAAGGCATCACCGTCTTCAATGAAAGTTAATTCTTCTTTGGTATTACTCCAGCGGGCTGCACTTGTGTATGTGTCCCCGTCTTCAGTGAAGGTCATAATTACATTTCCATCTTCATCAAAAACAAATGTTCCGTAATCGGCCACTGAATATTCGTCATCTAGACTTCCATTAACGTATTCTTGTTCTTTGTACATTTCAATGTTCCATTTACCTGTTCTGCTCGAAAGGTGGCGTTCAATTCGTTTTTCTTTGGTACAGGAAAAAGTGACTAGCGCGGTTAGAACGATAATGGCTGTTAGTTTAAGTGATCTTTTCATTTATTTAAAATTTGATTTTGAAAACGAAGTTAGTCTGGATTTATTTCGAAGTGGATTAAAAAGAAAGGGACACCAATTGCGCCCCTCTCATTTATTTATTAATCTCTTTCCAATTCAATGGTGTACTCATCTCGATAATCCGTTCCTCCGCTAGAGTATTGATCAATTAGTTGAATAGTCATTTCTCGTTTGCTGTCTTCTTTAATAGACCAAACTGCAGCTTCACCATCTTCAATGAAAGTGATCGTGTTTTCTGTATTGCTCCACGTTCCTGCATACGTATAAGTCGTTCCGCCTTGTGTGTACATTTGAATTACTGTTCCATCATCATCAAAAGTGAAATATCCGATGTCGTGATAGCTTGAACTTTCAACTAAAACACCATTTTCGTAAAATTGAGTTTCATAATGTTCAATATTCCATTTCCCCGTTTTGCGTGTCAATCGACGCTCAATCTTTTTCTCCTTAGAACAAGATGCGCTAACAAACGCTACAAGTAGCACCATTAGCGACATTTGAAGTACTCTTTTCATAGCTCGTGATTTAAAGTTTAGTAATTATTTTTTCTGATTGGTTCCAATTCGTCAATAATTACACCAAGAATTTCGACTATTTTACCCTTTCAGAACAAATTTTCGTGCAACTTTTTTTAAACTATTTGCGTTATCTGTTCAGATTTAGTCATTTACGATTAAATTAGTGAACTTACTTACTACTACAGTGCATGAAATTACTTGTTGCTACTATTTTGACATTACTGTTGCCAGGAGCAATGGTTTACGGTCAAACTTTATATTCAAACGGAGCTTTGCTGGTCATTACTAATGGCGGAACTGTTTATGTGAACGGTGGTGTTGAACTTGCTCAGGTTTCTACCCTTGCAAATGAAGGAACGCTTACTGCAACTCTAAACTCCAGCTTTCCGAATCCAGGTGATTTTAAAATTGGATCGTCAGCAAACGTTGGTGGTGATGGAAATTATCGCATTGAACAAGATTGGGTGAATGACGGCTTTTTTTCGTCTATGGCATCAACCGTTACGCTCTTTGGAAATCTTCAGCAGTTTATTACAACGAATAACGCAATCGCTACAGAATTCAATAACTTGATTCTAACAGGTTCGGGAACAGGAATAAATAGAAAGAAAACCCTTCAGGGTGTTAATGCAAATATTGGAAACAATGGAACATTAACATTGAATGATCGGGAATTGGAAACGCAAACAAATACAATGTATGTGTTCAATACTTCAGCTGCTGCGATTACGTTTAATACCGTTCCGGGATCGGAAGGTTTTGTTAGTAGTTTAAGTCCGGGAATGCTTTCCAGAGCTACGAATGCTGCAACTCCATATATTTTTCCTACCGGATCAAGTTTGGGTACTTTACGTTTTCGACCTGTTGAATTGACTCCGCAGACTAATTTTCCTTCACAGTATGTCGCACGTTTGAATAACAGCGATGCGACTCCAGCTGGTTTTGACAGAACAGAAACGGACGGAAATATCTGCGAATTGAACGATCTGTTTTTCCATTCTATAGAACGTTTGGTTGGAACAGCGCCAACCGATGTGAAGTTGTTTTATATTCCTGCTTCGGATGGAACATGGTCTGGAACGGCTCATTGGAGAAACGCAAGTTCAGATTGGAACGATATGGGAACAACAGCCTCTGCCACTGCCGGAGTTTTTACAACAAGAACGAAAGCTGGTTGGAATTTCACTAATCCGGGTCATCCATATATTTTATCTGCTATACGACCAGAACCGCCTGTTTTAAATTGTACGGACGTTTGTCAGAACTCCAATGACGTAGGTTTTACTGCAACTGGAACAACTCCGGCCTATCAATGGACTTTTCCTTCAATGGCTTCCGGGTTAACAGGTCAGGGTACAAATGCAGTAACTGTAGATTGGGGGCAGGGAACAGGAGAGATTTCAGTGATTTCGGTTGGAGCTAACGGATGTAATTCCTTACCTGCAACTTGTACGCCTACTTTACTGCCAACACCGAATGTTCAGTTCAGTTATGTAGATGATGTTTACACTTTCAACTTTACGGATGAAACAGCAAATTCGACATCATGGATTTGGAGTTTCGGTGATGGTGGAACAGCCATTGTTAGTGATCCTACACATATTTATTCCGCAATGGATGAGTTTTTGGTTACGCTTCAGGTAACGAACACTGACGGTTGTGTGGGCACCGGTTCTCAGCTGGTTGAGATCTTTCAGGATATTGTTGTTCCAAACGTAATTACACCGAATAACGATGGTGTGAATGATGTTTTTGAGATCAGAACATCGGGATTGAAGACCTATGAATTAACAATTGTGAATCGTTGGGGCAATCCAATTTTCTCAACAGATGATCCCAATATTTCCTGGGATGCCAAATCGAATGGGAATTTAGTGGATGACGGAGTTTATTTCTATACGTTGAAAGCTGCTACGTCTTCAAAAGAATTTAATTTTCAAGGTAACGTGAGCGTTATCAAAAACTAATAGAAATAACAGATGATGATTAAAAAATACATTTTAATAGCGGCTGTAGGGCTTTTTGGCTCTGGCACATTCGCTCAGAATAATGTTGGAATTGGAACTACTACTCCGAATCCAAACGCAGTATTGGAAATGCAGTCGACTACCCAGGGAGTTCTGGTTCCAAGAATGACAACAGCTCAACGTGTTGCCATTGCAGCACCTACAGAAGGTTTAATGGTTTATGATATTACTGTCGACTGTTTCTTTTTTTATGAAACAACTTCTGGATCATGGCAAAACTTGTGTAACGCTGGTGCAGCGGGACCAACAGGTCCACAAGGTCCTCAAGGTCCGGCAGGTCCAGCTGGTGCTGCAGGCCCGGCGGGTACAAACGGAACGAATGGAGTAGATGGCGCAGCAGGTGCTCCGGGTCCGGCAGGAACTAACGGTACAAACGGAACCAATGGTGTTGATGGTGCTACTGGTCCTCAAGGTCCAATTGGTCCAGCGGGTCCAGCAGGTCCGGCGGGAGCGAATGGGACAAACGGTGCTGCCGGTGCAACTGGAGCTACTGGTCCACAAGGCCCTCCGGGAGTTGTAAACAAATATCATGTATATGGAACAGCCGGAAGAGCTGCCGTAACAAGTACAACTCCAACGATGCAACCAGGTATGACGCAAACCATCAATTTGACGGCAGCTTCAACTGTTATTATCTGGGCTACTATTGGTGGTGTGAATACAGTAACTACTACTGGTGCTTATTCTAATATTGATATGGTCATTTACGTTGATGGTGCATTTTTACCAAACGGTGGCTGGAATCGTTTTTCTATAGTAAACGGAAACGGAACCAATTCATTCAATACTTGTGCAATTAATACGATGATCACCTTGCCTGCAGGTTCGCATACAATTGATTTGAGAACGTTTAGAAGTAATGGTACTTCTGCTGTTAATATTGGAGGAAACTCAGCAACGGATACAAATCCGGGTGAGTTAACAATTATGGTACTAAACTAAAAGTTATGAAGAAAACAATTATTACTCTTTTGGCTTTTGGTTCAGCGAGCCTAAGTTTTTGCCAGGTTCAGTCGTCTGCGAAATTCAATTCCAATTCCGAGATTCCTGTTACGCAAGAAACAGCTCCAATTCCGGATACAGTCGTTAACGTTGTAACCTCTAGTCGGACGAACGGTGGAAACACCAATCAAGAGATTAAGAAAGAAGAGATTCCGACTTCTGAAGTTATGAATCCAACGATTGCTCCTGCAACTATGTCAAGAAAACCGGAGTAAACGAATTTGTATAGTAGTGAAAGTCAGCTTGTGATTACAAGTTGACTTTTTTATTTCTTCAGATTTTTCCATGAATCGAAGCTCATTTCGAACTTGATTTCTCCTTTACCATGTGTTCCGATTTCAGTCCAACCTGATTTCTGGTAGAATTCTTCCGCTCTAGTGTTTGGAGCTGTTCCAAGCCACACCGTTTCTGTGGTTTGCTGAAAATACCAATCAATCATCACGTCATGAAGCTTTCGGCCAATTCCCTGCTTTTCAAAATCAGGATGAAGGAACAATGCCCAGATGTTTTTCTCTTTTAGATCAACAATGGAAAAGCCAAAAATTTCATTATTGACTTCGCAAACCCAGCCTTTTCCACGTTGAAAAAGAAATTCTTCACAATCTTGATCAGTCACCAAATTAGGATTGGAAAGTGTATTCTCCTTTACCGAATTCCGTACAATTTGAATCTGCGGAATGTCATTCAATCTCGCTTCCCTGATGATCAAAATGAAAATTTATTTCGCTGGAAGTATCTTTCCGCTTACTTCTCCAAAACCAATACGAACTCCATTCTTTTCAGAGAATCCACGCATAATAACGGTGTCACCATCCTGAATAAATCTACGCTCCGTACCATCGTTCATTTGAAGAGGTTTTGTTCCCTTCCATGCTAATTCTAACATAGAACCATAAGAATCTGCGGTAGGGCCAGAGATTGTTCCAGAACCCATTAAATCTCCACAACGAACATTACAACCATTTACTGTGTGATGCGCCAATTGCTGCGCCATATTCCAGTACATGTATTTGAAGTTCGAAGTACAGATCTTCGTTTCTCCAGCGTTTTCAGGTTGAAGATAAACTTCTAACTGAACATCGTAACTCAATGCTCCGTTGTATTTCAAGTAACTCAATACTTCTGGTTCTTGTGTCGGACCATCCACTTTGTATGGTTGAAGAGCGTCCAATGTCACGATCCAAGCAGAAACCGATGAGGCAAAGTTCTTCGCCAAAAATGGTCCTAATGGAACATATTCCCATGTCTGAATATCTCGTGCCGACCAGTCGTTAAACAAACACAATCCGAAAATATAGTCTTCCGCTTCAGCAGTTGAAATAGAATCTCCCAAAGGTTTTCCATCGAAAGTAATAAACGCCATTTCCAATTCGAAGTCCAGGTTTCTACAAGGTGCAAAAATTGGATCTTCTTCAGGATTTGGTTTGATCTGTCCTTTTGGTCTGTAAACCGGTTCACCGGATACGATCACTGAACTTGCTCTTCCGTGGTATCCAACAGGAATCCAAAGCCAGTTTGGAAGTAATGCGTTCGCTGGATCTCGGAACATTGTTCCCACATTTGTAGCGTGCTCTCTACTCGAATAGAAATCGGTATAATCTCCAATTTCAACGGGTAAATGATTTGTGATGTCAGCAACAGGAATTAAAACCTGATCAACATGGTGTTGGTTCTTCTGAAAATCCTGATGATTTGCATCTAGCAATTTTGAAATTCTATTTCTTAGGTCTCCAATAGCTTTCTTACCTTTTTTCATCATTTTGTTCAAGCTAGTTGAATCAAAATCTGTAGCTTCAAAAGGAAGATTCTCCATGTAACCAAGTACATACAGCGTTTTTAGGTCAATCACAAAATCACCAATTCTTGAAGCTACTCTTGGAGTCAATCCATTTCCAGAAATGATTCCGAAAGGGATGTTTTGAATTGGGAAATCTGAATTTGCTGGTACCTCAACCCACGTTTTAAGAGCGGGATTATTTGCTGCTATCGTTGACATGTGAATATAACTTTGAGAAACAAAGATAAATCTTATTCAACCAATAGCCAGTTATTGCGCTTTGAATTCTTTTAAAAATTTCTGAATCCAGAGTTCATACATTTTCGCACTTGGGTGAAGTCCATCATCTGCAACCAGATCTGTTTGGTTTAACCCTTTTCTTGAAATTTCAGTAATGTCGAGGTAATTGACTTTATATTCCCGGGCAATCTTTGCATTCAATTTATTGTAGGTATCAATTCTTGCAGAAACGGAGTTTTTATTCATACTTCCAAAAGGAGTATAACCGTAATCGGGAATGGAGAAAACCCAAACTTTTTTCGGATCATTTCCAGCTAGCTCAATTGCTTTTTGAATGGCAAGTTTGAACTGCTCTTCATATTGTTGAACTGTTCTTCCCTGATATTCATCGTTAACACCAATAAGAAGTGTTACCAGATCGTACTTGGCATATTTCAATTTCGTTCCAGCAATTGCCTTGAGCAACTGATCAGTCCGCCAACCGGTTTTTGCAATGATTTCAGGTTCTTGAAATTGGACCTTTTTCTCTTTGGCAAGTTTCACCAGTTGATGTGGAAAATTATCTTCTCCTGGAACACTTTCTCCTATTGTATAAGAGTCGCCCAATGCCAAATAATGCAATGTGTCTGATGAGGTTTCTGTTTTCTTTTGTGCAGAACAACTGCTCAGAAAGCCTAGGGAAAGAATAAATATCAATGTGTTTTTCATGTTTTAAATACGGAGTATTTAAGGTTTTAGATTTCTTAAAATTAGTTCAATTTCATTTGGAATAAAAAGATGTTTTTCACTAACTTAAATAAGGAAAAGCACTGCTTTTGATTAAAAACAAGCGTTAGTGCAGTTTGTGGTTCTTGGTAAGATATTCCATAAATCATCAAAACGAGATAGATAAGCAGGTTAAATATTAAGATAGCAGGTTATGGGAGCTGTTAAGGCATATGGTTACAGTGAAAATGAATGGCAAATTGCGCGTTTTGGAAAAGCTGTTGGTCATCCGATGAGGAAGAAATTATTGGCAATAATCAAGGAAGAAGGATGGTGTAGGAATATCGATTTTTCGAGATTGATGAATGTATCAACTTCTACAGTTAAGGAGCACGTGGATTTTTTGTTGATGGCAGATTTGGTTCGAATTAGATATTCATTTCATTATTATGAAATTCTTTTGAATAAAGAGGGGTTTAAGGTTATGGAGGAGTTTTTGGCTGAAATCAATGGTGATGACTAAGGCTGTAACCCTCGCTGCTCCAGCGATAAACGGGATTTCCCGAATTTCCGAAATTCCTGGGCTTCTGCTGGGTGTTGAAGTTGGAGTGAAAGTTTATGGAATAAACAATTCCCTCTTTAATCGACAGTGATGCGAGAAGCTGTACCTCCCGCTGCTCCAGCGATGAGCGGGATTTCCCGAATTCCCGA
>CAMLET010000068.1 GCA_946479125.1 uncultured Flavobacteriales bacterium | reverse complement strand
TCGAAAGAAGTGAAGATCGGTGATACGGTTTCCATTGTGAAAAACAATGCCGAATTCAGTTATAAGATCAAAGATCTGCTTGATAGAAGAGTAGGAGCAAAGCTGGTATCCGATTATCTTATCGATATCACGGATCCAATGGAATTGGAAAAATTCAAAACATACCAGTCTGCGCAAAGTACTTACCGCGAATATGGAACTGGTCGTCCATCACGAAAAGACAGAGATCACATGGATTCGTTCTTTGAGTGGTTGGAAGATGAGGATAGTGAGGATTGATAAGTCTTTCTATTTGCCTAATCGGTTATTCATATGATTGGAAAGATATTCTTTGTTTTCGCAAAAAACGTATCCATTGGATGCACTTATTGATCCATTATTTATGTACTGTACAATTTCCGAAGTCACATCAATTATCGATAATTTTGGAGCATTCAACGCGTATACAGGATTTTGTAAGGCAATAAATACTTTTGAGGAAATAGGCATGTAATGTGATATATCATCCTTAAACTTAAGTGAATAAATTCCGCCTTTTTCACAAACCGAAAAACCAGGTGAATCACTTGTAATAAAAAACTCACCTTCTTCTTTTATCCTGCCAACAATAATTTTATAGCCCTCAATTTTGTTTCGTATAGAGTTGTATACATTGCTTTCACCAATATGCTGTTTATAAACTGAAGATGAAAACATTCTTTGTTGGGTTTGTTCAGAAAGAAATTTAGAACGCATATTAGCAAACCAAATCTCAAGCTCTTCATCTGTACCTAAGTTTGCCATTTTCTTTATGAATTCTGACTCTTTCCTTGCTTTAGTCAAGAATTTATCTAGTAATGTTTGGATTTGATGGGGATTAAATCCGGTCATAAAAACAGGATTTCTAGCAATCATGCTCATGTAAAAATCTGGTAATTCTTTAATATCAGATTGTTCAATGCTTTCATTTTCAATCTTCAAAATCAGGTTTTCCAAGTAGTCTTTTTCATACCAGAATGCGTTGCGCTCAACAAAGTCAGTGGATATTCCTTTTTTTTCAGCCAAATCTGGACTAAGGTCATAGATATCTTCTAAGTAACAAATTGATCTAATGTGTCTTGAAATTGGATTGGTCCATTTTTTATTATGCTCAATAAACCGAGATAGATATATTTCTGATGTTCCGTTTATGCAGAAATTCTTAAGAAATGATCTTGGGACAAAATGTTGGTTTTCATTATCCATATTATATGGCGTTAAGAAAAGAGAAGACTATTTTATTTCATGTAAGGTTTACCAGCCTCCGCCGCCTCCACCTCCGCCACCTCCGCCGGAGAATCCACCACCACTGGAAAATCCTCCTCCGCTGCTACTGCCACCAGATGTTGAGCTTGGTGGAACTGATGAGGAAGAAATGCTTGAAGAAAGTGAGTCGAAACTGGAAGCTGAAAACATGAATGCGCCTCCCGTTGCCATGTACCAGCCAGCATGACTGTAGCCTGTTGTAAGTACATCCGATTCAAATTTGTTTTCCCAATCTTTTGCCAGGTCAAAGGCAATAGCGTAAGGAAGCATCTGCTCGAAATGGGTGAAATCCATTGTTGGTGGATTGTGGAAATTGATTTGATCTTTTTCTGCATACGAAATGTACATTTTCATTCCTGCAATGTGATCTAGAATTCGTCGCCCTTCTTTTGTCGGCTGTTCTAATAAGTAACCAAATAGTGCAGAAAGACCGATTCCAAAAAACGCAAGTCCGGCAATGAACAATCCATGTCCGCCGAAGAAGTACTTAATTCCAAAGCTAAGAACGATTGCAACAGCCAAATAACCGTATTGCTTCATGCTTAAAAGTGTGTTGTACGTTCTGTAGATTTCACCGTGAAACTCATGCATTTTTACTTTTAGCTGTTCCAAACCTTTATCCAATCGGGTAGAGTAAGTTCCTTCCGTAAATGTGAACTGGCCTGAGTTTGACATTATTTTGTTGAACACCAACTGTTCGGTTTTACAAAGCGGTTTTTTCGCGTCTTCTAGTTTGGTGAAAGTGTATTTCTTTCTTCTGCCATCTTCATCAACGTTTTTAATGCTCATCCAGCCTTTCACGGCTATTGATATTAATTCTGCTGTAAATGATGTTCCGTCTACCGAGCCGCGTTTCATGATTGCTCTAAGTTCAGCCGGAGAAAACCCTTCCGGTGCTTCGTATTGTGGCATGATGGTTCCTGGTTTTGGGTCAACACCATATTTTCGCCAAAGGATAAAACTTCTGAGAAAGATGAAGAGCAGTACAAATCCGCAGAAAAGACCCAATAAATGCGATTTTATCCAATACAGCAATTCTTCCGCAGCAGTTGGATAGGTCAATTTGTTTTTATCCCATGAGGCAGCGAATGTGAGGTTCTCGCCGCTGGCAAAAGGAACTGTGTTTACAAAAAGAAGCTCATTGTCACTGATCTGTTTTGAAGTATAGTTGCTGTTGCTTTTTCCGTATCGTCCGGTATATGCTTTGAACTTATTGAATTTGATTCCAGCCGGAAGTTTAACATGAGCTTTTAACGTATCGATCCAAAAATCCCAACCTGTTCCGTTGGCGTTCCAATAAATTTCATCCTGTTTCTTTAGAAAACGCAAAACATGGTTTACACGATAGGTGAACTCGTAAGTATAGGAGCCGGTTGGAAGAATGATAGCCTCACTTCCGAAATAAATACGTTTACCATTTTCACGGTTTTCAACTTTAAAATCTTCTGTTTGTCCATCGCGCTTTAAAGAAACTATTTCGAAATCAACTTCTGTGACTCCGCCTTGATATTCATAAAGCAGAGGAATATCTCTATAAATACCGTGTTTGATAAAAAAGCCGTTCGCGTAAACCACAATTTTTTCGGTGATTTCAATACTGCAATCCTTCTTAATGTCGAATGTGGCATCAAACAATAGAATATGCTCGTATTGTGCTACATCTTTTTCATCTTGCGCAGATATAGAAATGGACGTGATAAAAGTGAGGAAGAAAAGTAAAGCTGTTTTCATGTATAGCTGTTTTATTCTGCTGAAATATAGGGTTGTTGTTGATGCCCTGTTGAGAAACTGATCAACGAATATGGAAACCGTGCAACCAGGTTGTTGTAGGATTCAACCGTTCCGTTATAAAATCGACGAGAGGAGCGCAAATGATCTTCTACCTTTTTGATTTGAATCATTAAGTCTTCAAAAGTCATATTAGCTTTTAGGTCGGGATGATTCTCTTTAATTACGCGTATTTTGCTTAAAATTTGCGGATAATCATCGCTTTCTTTCCAAATAGAAGTGTCTCGACTTTCTGCAATTTTCTCCAAAAGCTGAGCTTCGTAAGTTGCATAATGCTGGGTGATTTGAACCAGTTTCGGGATCAATTCAAAACGAAGCAATAACTGAGAATCAACATCGGCGTAGGCAGAATCGACCAGGTTTTTGGCAGTGATCAGTTTATTTCTAAGTACTACAAAAAGCACCAGAAGAAACACAATTACTGCGATAATTATTCCCATCCAAATCATGCGGAAAAGTAGTGAAATAGTTTGATAGGCGGGACAAGTGAAAATTGATGCGACTATGAATTAATTTTCAACCGGTAGAATAAAGCAAGTTTGAATAACCAACCGTCTTTAAAATCTGAATTCAGTTGAGTTCGGTTATCGCCCGCATAATATAGCGGCATGCCGAAATCCACCTTTTCCTCATAAATGCGGTAAGATCTTGCTAAAGACCGGCCAAATGCGAGTTGAAGGTTGAGCCCATTGTTAAAACCATACTGCAAATAGGCATAAAGATCATTGGTTGATTTTACCAAATAGCGGTTTTGTTCGTAATCAATCGGCGTGTTCATATGATAACTGCGAACCTGACCTTTGAAGCTGAAACCCAGTCGAGTGTTTTTTGCAATAACATAATTGAGATCGAGATTTACAGGTAAGAGCGCTTTAAACTCTAATTTTTCACTTTGATTCTGGTAATACATACCCAATAACGGAACGATAAAAGGTCCGAATAGATCTGTATTAGCGTATACTCCAAACTTGTAATTTAAATGTGTTGATTTGTTGTACTGCATTAAAGCATAAGCTCCTATTTGAAAATCGTGCTTTGATATTGTTTTCAGATCGCTCGAAAGTTTAGGCAGCAATACGTAAGTTCCGCTCCAGCTCGAATTGTGTTTGATATTTGCTCCAAGTTTCAATGTTGTTCCAAAGATTGTTTCTGCTTTTCTGCCAGGATTAAACGAAGCTGTGTTGGATTCGTAATTAAGTCCGGTTAAAAATGTGAATTGATCATTGAGTTTGATTGGGACTGTTGTTTCTCCGTTCATTTCCTGAAGCGTGGTAACCGCTGTTGAACTTTTAAATGGATTTGATGGTGTAGTGGAATAATCGACTTTCAGAAGGTCAACGTAATTTTGTGCATTAACATAGCCACAATGGATCAATAAAAAGAAGATCAGGTATGTTTTTTTCATGATCGATGTATGCGCAGAGCACAAAGGTTTTTCGAATATAAAACTTTGTGACAGATATGATTAAGAAAAATGAAATTAAGTGGGAGAATTGAAAATCAGGGACTCATCCTACTTCAATCTTCTTGTAATAAAATTCGTTTCATTGAGATAATAAAAGCTCCCAGAGGCGGATCTTCCAATCTTCGTTTTATCAGTGTACAAATTCAAAACGATGTCAGTGTAATAAAGTGTTATTCTGTCCCAACCACCACCTTTCCATGGTTCTGGATTATCAGCGTTTTTTATCTCGTCAATCGCAGAAGCAATTTCTGCTTTGTCAGTAATTACGAAGCTTGGAGTATTTTTCCATTGGAAAGATTTTCCTTTGATGTTTTTGTAGTATTCAATTTTTAACGGAGTTCCAAACTTATCTAGTTTCTCCTTTTGGCTAAATGTATCATTTGTTCCTCCGCAAGAATAGAATGAACCAAGTAAGATGGTGATGATTAGTAATTTCATGTGTGCTGTTTCGGTTTTCTAAATCTACAAATTCCCCAAAACCTTCTCCGTCCTTTTCTGAAAATCTTTCGAGTAGTTGTCCTTCTGATCTTCCAAACAAAGGCGCAATTCAGATTTAAGTTCCGGATATTTCTTTGTCAATTCAAACAACACAAAAATAGCTCTCGACTTAATGGTTACATTTATCTCTGGTGATAATAACCAATGAAACAGTAGTTCAATTGCTTTAGCTTCATCGTCTTCCGGAACACCTGCAAATCGCCAATAGTTGGCAAACGACTGAAGATAAACCGGATTCACATTTTCGCAAAAACGCAATAAGAAAGGAAGTTCGGCAAACAATTTGTCAGGATGCAACATGCCCAGCTCGCTCAATAACCACAAAAAACGTGTGGAAATTTTCTTTTCACAGTTCAATAAATCAGCCAGTTCGGAAAGTGAAATATTTTTCTCAACGATGGTTGTTATCCAGATCTTTCGCTGTTCTAACGTGCTTGTTGGAAGAGCAATGGCAAGTTCGCTGACGAATTTCTTGTTTGAGAAAGAGCTTGTCACTTTAATAAGTTTCCAGATTTACAAATTTCAAAAGTCTCAAGTATTTGCCTACCTATTTCCGTTTTTTCAGCATAGAATGATATGGAAGATTTAACCCAAAAAAGACTGTTTTGATTTGGTCTTGCTTCAATGTTAATTATGATATTTCCTTCATTTTGATTCGAAATGTTGAAATAAAAATAATCATTTTGGAAAGAACGTATTGATTTGCATTTTGATGCGTTAAAAGCGGCCCAATCCGACTTTTTCATTCCCTTAACAGTGAACTTTTCATATTTATATGCATTCAAAGCATTAACGATCTCCTGACCCAAGTCATGATTTGAAATCGTTAGGTCATGACTGAATGTGTTCGCTTGTTCTATATTTAGACCGTCTTGATTCTCAAATCTTGGAACTACAATTAAATGATTATGCTTCTCTGAAATGTATAAAGTACAGTTCTTTATTAATTTTCTTTTCCTTCCAAAGATCATATTGTGTTTGTTAGATTTAAGTGTTAGCGCCTGTCTGCCTGACAGACAGGGAGTCGAAGTCAGCACTTATCACACCCCTGATTTTTCTTCGAAAACCAAGTTCTATAAAAGCGGTATCCCATAAAGGAAACAGCTCCAACAATTAGCACTATGACAAAAACGGTTTGCATTTAACTTAGTAACTGATACGTTAACAATGCTCCAAGATACGCCATTGCACCCATATATCCTAGTTGGATAAGTGGCCATTTCCAGCTTTTTGTTTCACGTTTCACAACCGCTAAAGTTGCCATACATTGCATTGCGAAAGCGTAAAAAACCATTAGCGACATTCCGCTGGCAAAGGTGAAAATTGATTTTCCATTCGGATATTCCTGAACCCGCATCTTTTCAATCAATGGCTGTTGATTATCGTCTTCCTGATGAACAGAATAAATCGTAGAAAGCGAGCCAACAAAGACTTCGCGTGCTGCAAATGAAGTCAGGAGGGCAATTCCCATTTTCCAATCGTAGCCCAAAGGTTCTATTGCTGGTTCAATGGCATGACCTAACATTCCAATGTAGCTTGCTTCCAGTTTTGCTGATGCTACGGCTTCTTGCTGAAGATCCTCACTTTGGTTTTTGGTTAATTCTAAAGCGTTTTTTTCAGCGTTTTCTAAACTGTTTCCCGGACCAAATGTAGACAGGGCCCAAAGAATGATAGAAATGGCAACAATGATTTTCCCAGCGTCGAAGAGAAAGGTTTTTCCTTTTTTGTAAACGTCAAGGAATACATTTCCCCAGCGTGGCGATTTGTAATCGGGTAATTCCAGCAAGAAAATGCTCAGTTCTTTACTCTTCAGCATTTTCTTCAGAATGAACGCTACCAATAGTGCTGCAGCTAATCCAAGGGCGTACATTCCAAAAAGCACCAAGCCTTGAAGATTGAATATTCCGCCAACGGTTTTGTTGGGAATAATCAAAGCAATAAGCAGCGTATAAACAGGAATACGAGCCGAGCAACTCATCAACGGCGAAACCATGATGGTTGTAATTCGTTCTTTCCACGATGAAATTGTTCTTGCTGCCATAATACCGGGAATAGCACACGCAGCACTCGAAATTAGCGGAACAACACTTTTTCCATTTAAACCAAAAGGGCGAACCAATTTGTCCATAATGAATACCACACGTGACATGTATCCCGTTTCTTCCAAAATTCCGAGCAAGAAAAAGAGCAAAATGATTTGTGGAAGGAAGATAACAACACCGCCAATTCCTGCAATTAATCCGTCTGTAAGTAAGTCGGTGAACAAGCCTGCAGGCATTACTTCGTGCATCCACGATGTTAAGTTAGAGAAACCAGCATCAATCCAATCCATTGGAAAAGCAGCCAAGGTAAATACCGATTGGAAGATGATCAGCAGTAAGGCAAAGAAGAATAAATATCCAAAAACCGGGTGAACCAACCAGCGATCTATCTTTCTGCTAAAGTTGATAACATCTGGTTGTTTTTGAATAACCTCCGCACAAATCGTTTTAATTTTGCGGAATTTGGTTTCAGCGTCTGCTGATTGTGCTTCTAAATCACTAATCGCAATTAGCGGTTTTTCACTTTCTAAATTGGGTTGACTGTATGTGGATATTAAGTCTTTCAGGTCAGGAATTCCAGTTCCGATCCGCGCATTACACCGCACAATTTTTGCGTTCGGGAAGTAAGCATTCAGTTTTTGATCGTCAATGGTCAATTTCTTTTTGTGCGCAACATCCGTCATGTTGAGAACCAAAACCGTAGGAATTCCTAATTCGTAAACCTGAGAGCAAAGCAGAAGATTTCGTTCCAGATTTGTAGCATCTAGAACAACAACGGCGAGTTCAGGATAATCCTTGTGATTTTTATCGGAAAGGATATTGTAAACTACTTCCTCATCTTTGGAACGTGGATAAATAGAGTACGTACCCGGTAAATCAATGATCTCAATGTCAACGTTATTGTGATGAAGCTTTCCTACAGATTTATCAATTGTAACACCCGGAAAATTTCCAACCTTCTGGTTCAAACCAGTTAATCGATTAAACAACGAGCTTTTACCCGTATTCGGATTCCCGAAGAGTGCTACTTTTCTCATTCTACATTAACTAAAATGGCTTCGTCTTTGCGCATGGAAAGCACGTAATCTCCAACTTCAACAGCAATTGGATCGCCGAATGGTGCTTTAAACAGAACCTTGATTTCCTGATTTTCGACCAAACCCATTTCCAGCAATTTGGGTTTCAATTCCGAAGATTGAATTCCAATTACTCGGGCAATATCACCTGGTTTTAAATCGGAGAGTTTTTTCATTTGTCGATTGTGAAGGAATCGGCTCTGCCGACTAAGACAGAGAGGTGCAAATTTAGGTAAAAGAACAGTTTTAAAATCTACCTCGAAAACGGTATTCATTCTGAAATCGTCGATTATCACATTCTTGTAAGATGACTGAGCTCCGGTCATCGAGCGGAGTCGAGATGTTAGTCTTTTAAATCATCTAAGATCTTCTGAACGTCACTTTCTGTAGTGGCAAGTTTTTGTTTACAGAATGCTATTAATTCTGCAGCGCGTTTTACTTTTTCAGAAAGCACGTCCACACCAATTTCACCATCTTCAATATCAGAAATGATCGCTTCAAGCTCTTTGTAAGCTTCTTCGTATGTCAATTTTGAATCTTTCACCTTTCGAATTTAGTGATTATTTTCCCGCGTAGTACGCGAAGGTCGCAAAGACAAAGGTATCAAAATGATGTTATTCAATTTTATCTTCAAATGCGCCAATATTTCTGAGTAATTATTTTATTTCTCCGCGCCCTTTGCGATCTTCGCGGGAGACATCACCTCTGCATTAATTTCCTGCGAAGCGGTCACAATCTTCAAAACATCCTTTGCCATTGCTTTGTTTTTCTCTGATAAAACACCTTTTGAGTTGCTTACAATGGCATACCCACGTTTAAGCACATTCTGCGGATCAAGCAATTTTACTGAATTTTCTTTTCGTTCAAGATTAGAATTCTGACGTGAAAGCAACTGTTCAATAGAAAAACGTAATTGATTACGTTCTTTTGAAAGTGTCGTTGAATACTCCTGTAAAAGTGCAGTCGATTTTGATGAAATCTGGTCTTTCAATCGCAATTGTTTGTTTCTGCGTTGTTCCAGATAAGAACCAACCAACGGTTTTATCATTTGTCTTTTTCCATTTACTTCGGCAACGGTTTTATCCAAGTATCTGCGTGTATGCATGGAGAAGTCTTTGGTTTGTTGTTCCAGCAAATGACGCTCCGATTTTTGCGCAACGGATGTCACTTCCCTGAATCGATTTACATTTGCCCGAAAATCATTCTTGTGATTAGACAACACGTTTTCGATGAGCTGTGGAAGATAAGCTTGCGACTTTTCAATTTCGTTGTACAAAGCCTCATAGATTCCAAGGAAGAAATAAGCAGTATCTGAAGGTGTAATTCCGTTTCTAAAAGCCACCATTTCACAAACAGTCAGGTTGGTGCTATGTCCAATTCCGGTAAAAACGGGAAGCGGAAAGGCGGCAACCGCTTTTGAAAGTTCGTAATTGTTGTAACAGTGCATCCCAATTTCTCCGCCACCACCTCGAATGATCACTACAGCATCAAAATGTTGTTTTACTTTTTCGATTTTCTGAAGTGCAGTTTGAATAGATTTTATTGCTGCATCACCCTGTAAAGTGGCTTCAAACAAAAAAGTGTCGAAGTGGAATTTTTCCGGTAAACTGTTCAGTAAACTGATAAAATCGGAATATCCTTTGCTGTCGCCTTGAGAAACAATGGCCAAACGCTTTGGAACAAGTGGCAATTCACGTGTCTGATTTTTATTCAGCAATCCTTCTTTGTGTAATCGTTCAATCGTGATTTGGCGCTCTCGTTGTAAAGCCCCTAAAGCATAGTTCGGATCAATGTCAATGATCTCTAGTCCAATGTTGTAAATGGGGTGATAAACAATTCTTACCTGGAACAGCAATTCCATTCCGTCCTGCAGTTGCTCTTTCACCACGTCAAAAAAGCGCTGACGAATTCTATCGTAATTGGTTTTCCAAAGCGTAGCGCGCATTTCAACAACAATGTTGTCGTTCTCACGCTGTACCAATTCCGGATAACAATGCCCTTTTCGCGTTGCGTTTAGTTTATACATTTCCGCCGTCACCCAGTAGGTGCGCGAGTAACGTTCACTAATCGTTTTCTGAATAGAATCGGCGACTTGCTTTAACGTAAAATGCTGTGGGGTTTCCATTAGTTTAAAATTACGACAATCAAAATCAACACAACAATTGAAAATTGAAAATGTACAATTCAAAAGCTATTTTGTTTATGTTTTCTATGTGAAACAACTATGTGGCTATGTGTTTTAGTTTAATACTTAAATTCGTTGAATATCATTTTCTATGAAAGTACTCTTTATTGAT
>CAMLET010000067.1 GCA_946479125.1 uncultured Flavobacteriales bacterium | reverse complement strand
ATACGATTATCCGCAGTTCATGTGTGATAGATTTTATACGGAACAATACGGATTGGCGTTTTACATTCTTGCAAATCCTACTAAGTTCTATACCATTTTTCCGAACTACTTTGTTTCAGAAGACAAAGAATTGAGCGAGCGTTTATCGCCAATGTGGAATCATGAAAATTTACAGGATGTTGAAAAACACGGTGGATCTTTTTGGTTGAAAATAGGGGAGTAATACCTGTTTTTATTTCGAATAGAATTTATCAGCAGACCATTTCGACGGATTGTTTATGATATATTCGGTAATGTTTGAATAAGATTGTTCATCGCGAATAATGTGTTCGTAATAATTCCGTTGCCAAACATCATGAATATCCGAATTTTGCCGAATCCATTTCGTAACCCCAATTTTATATCCCCGAATAATTGACCCAATCGTTTTTCATGGTGACCGTAGGGGCGAATCAACATTCGCCCGATTACGTGCGCCGTCATTTGCATCGTTTTGCGAATCAATATTCGCCCGATTGGTAACAACGACTGTTGTTGCCATAACGTTTGATTCGGTCATATTACCATTTCCATTAACGGGCGAATGTTGATTCGCCCCTACGATTTCGATGATTCCGTGAATATGGTTGGGCATTATCACGTATTCGTGCAAAACAACTTCGGTAAAATGTTCTGGAATTTCCAACCAACATTTATCTGCGGCAATTCCACAATCGTTTAATTGCATTTTTCCATCGACAACCTTCCCAAATAAATGCAGTTTATCGTAACAACAAATCGTGATAAAATATAATCCTTCACTGGTGTAATCAAATCCTTTTAAACGGATTGATTTGCGGTTAGCATTGAACATAGGTGTCCAATTTAATTATTCGGGCTCTCAAAAATAGGCTTGCTGCATGCAGGACAAACTAAATCTTTTGCAGCAAGTTGGTCGGATAGTTTTTTGAGATTGTCCTTGGCATGTTGCTCCAAATGTTTCTTTGTATTCAATTCTACTAGTAACATTTCGTCACGATAATATTGATCTTTTTTACCCCATCTTATAAAACCGTAAATCATTAATGCTACTCCTGATATAATCAGTAACCAATAGGCAATAACTCTGTTTTTGAAAAAATTTACTTGTAGTTCCAAAACGTTAAGTTTTCCAAGGTACAAGTACTCCTTTTCTAAGGGTAAATTCAAAGTTTTTAAAAGCACTTTGCTTCTATTGATATCGGTTGATAACGCTTTGAATGGTCGAAGTTTTTTGCGAACTTTTTCACTACTCACTTTAAAAGGAGTGTTTTCGAATTGAGCAGTCCTTATTTCTTGAATTATCTCCTCATGCTTAACATTCAGATTATTTGATTGATTCAATGTCTCAGATAACATGAAAATTGCGAAAAGAAAAATTGCTAAACCAAAAAGAGAAATGAATTTGTAAAGGTTATCCGTAGGTGGATTTATAGCTGGTATCATCTTTGAAAAATTTGTGAATGTGATTACTATAAATCCAAAAATAGAAATTTTTCTATTCTAACAATGAAGTCTATCTGCTTAAAAATGTTCTAGTTGGCTTCGAAACAAAATGCCAAGCCCATTTGATCAATACAAATTGCAAAGGAATCCGCAGAATTGCAATCCACCAAACGGGATCGTTGAATCCACGGAAATGAAATGCCATAGGAATGTGCACAAGGATCAGAAAAACAACCAGCATTAAAGCAATTAGTTTTGCTGAAAATTGTTGTGTTTTTGGATAAAGTAAACCTATTGCTAGCAGAATTTCTGCAATTCCACTAATGAAAACGGCTTCTGATTTTAATTGAAACCAGGATTCCAGAATATGAATGTAGAAATTGGGATTGATGAAATGATAAATGCCTGCAATGAAATAAACAGCTGCTTGTAAATAAAGACTGAGCGTTCTTTTTGTCATTAAACTATCGAATCAACGTAACCGTTCCTCTGTAGAATTTCTCCTGATTGTTTCCATCCACCACTTTTACAACGTATACAAATACATCGTTTGTAGCCAGTTTATCACTTCCCGGTAAAGTTCCGTCCCAACCTTTGGTAATATCATTGGTTTGGAATACCACTTGTCCCCAGCGGTTCACCACCGAAAATTCATAGTTATGAATATCCGCAAATGTGATTACGGGGATGAAAATAGGGTTGTAACCTCCAGGTGTGAAGGCATTCGGAACATATACCAACGGATCAAGCGCAATACACTCCTGATTCGAAAAGCTTGCTTCCTGAATTCCGTATTGATTGGTGGATTCTAAAGCAAGAACATAATAACAAATTCTACCCGTGGTTGTCGCCATTTGCGAAACATCGTCTGTAACATAACGTTGGTTCGGCGGAACAATAGCAAAAGGATAAGAGTCAAAAATTCCATCAATTCCGCGTACAACCTGATATTCTACAACACCTCCGTCATAATCTATGTACGACGACCATGTTAATGTGTTTATTTGTGAAATTTGATCAGTGTTTACTTTTAGTAATACGGTTCTTGCAACGTTCGAAATTCCACCTTCAAATCCACAACTGTCAATGATTACTGCCCGATAAGTATAGGAAGTGTAATGAACATCAACTGCTGTATCTGTATAAGTTAAGGTTGAAGCTGTAGCAGGAATCGTTACCAAATCTTCAAATTGAGAGTTCAAAGGATTGTACTTTTGGAACTTGATCGCAGTAACGTTTGTTCCAGTTGTAATTTCATGACGAAGCACTACCTGATCACTCAACACCGTTGCTACACGCAAATAATGAACCGCTGGTGGGGAAGGTGTATTTACAACAAAACAGGTTTTATTCGAATTACTAATCGCAGTTCCGTTCGAATTATTAGCACGGATATAAACACAATACGTGCTAAGCTGATTTAACAGAATGTCGAAAGAACTGGTTGTTGATGTTCCAATTTGTGTCCATGCTCCACCGTTTTCCTGAGCCATGATCGTGTAATCAACCAAATTCGTATTCCAACCAACGTAGTCTGTCCAGTCAAAGTAAACTCGACCATTACATCTATTCAATGTTTGTGTCAAAAACATCGTAGTGTGCAGTTCACCTTTTGCAGATGTTTGATAAGTAGGATTTGTTCCTGATGTAAAGCAAGAGTCGAAAGCAGCTACAGAGAATGTTTCACCACCATTTACAGTTCCTGTGTAAGTGTAACTTGTATTGTTAATTCCATACACCGTATCAATTTCTATGATGAAACCATTATCGTCTTTCCAGTAGATGACATAGCCTTTCGTGTCCGACTGATTATTCGTATTCCATGTGATGACAATGTTTCCTGTGTTTGGATCTACAGATGCAGAAGTGATAACAGGAATGCTAGGTGTCTGCATATCTTCCAGATTGTCACCAACAATATTGGAATTGAACTGACATGTAGCCGTTTCATAGATTACTCTGTAATTCAAAAATGCCGAACAAACGTCGATCGTGTCTAAAAAATGAGTTGTTGCGTACGGAAGTGTTGCAATCGTTGTCCAGATTCCTACCGGATATTCACGCACAATTCTACATGTTGAAGTGAACATTGCTGTTTGAGGTGAAATTGGTGTATTCCAGTCTAAAACTGCAGTTCCGTTTGCCGGATTCAGTAGTGTAAGGAAAACATTGCTTAGCGTGTCACTAAACTTTTCAATTGTTCCATTACAGCCAGAAACAACCCCAACGTAAAAATCTAAATCATTTCCAGGAGCTGGAACGTTAGCTGTTGTGGTACCAATGGGAAAAGTTCCCAGAAGTCCGCCCTGTACAGAATATAAGTTGTACTCAACAAAAGTTCCGTCAGGATCTGTTGAAGGATCCCAGGTAATTGTCAAATCGCCATTAACAGCTGTTGTAATACAAGTAATTTGAGTTGCCGGAATTACAGTTGGACTCAAAACATTAATGGTAATTGTTTTATAGGTGATTTTGGGAATAGGACAGTAGTTGTCCTGAACTTTAAAGACAAATGTATAAGGAACAGATTCATGACCATTTCCTTGTGCATCAACCAAATGATTACAATCCGTTTGCCAGCTAAAATCAGCGCTTACTCCCTGAACTCCGGTAATAATTGGTGTCTGATCCAACGTTGCACATGGTCCGTTAGCACAGCCGCTTGTACTTGTAAAGTTGGTTCCAAACATTGGACTTGTCACGGAAAGCAAGTTGCTTTGCGGGCTTCCATCTTGTAAGTTCTCTAAATCCGTTGACTGCAATGTGAAGTTCACTAATGTTCCAGCCATTACGCTAGTTGTAAAAGCTCCAGCAAAAGGACCGGTGATATCAGGAGCAGTGTTGATTCCTGCACAATTGGTAACATAGATCTGCATTTCACGTTCAACGCGGGCTATCAGAACTCCATCGCGGAAACTTTCTGCTTGAATTTTTATTACATAACTTCCTGTTGTATTCGAAGTGAATGTTAGATTTCCTGTGATTGGATCAACGTTTGCTGGAATATTTCCAGCATTGAAAGTAGCATCCGGAGTTGGATTGTTCACCGAATAACCTGGTTCAAATGGAACCGGGATCGGATTTGTAGGAGGATTGTAAGTTCCGGTAAAATCATCAAAAGGATTTGAAAAACTCAAATGCAGCGAATCCAGATCAATGTCCACCGGATGTAAGTTGAATTCGTAAGGCTCACCCGCGCAAGTGATTGCGTAAGGTTCCTGCAGAAATTGCGGTGAATTATCTACACAAACGTTCGCCGTGGCATTTGGAGCAGGAAACATTGTTGCTGCAATGGTTAATCCGTAACTGATTGGATTTTGAAGATTACTGATGTTTCCGTTGCGAGAGAAGTTATCGTAAGTAAAGATCCAGCCTGCTGCAGGTGCAATTCCGCTGATTACTATGGGATTTGAGCGATATACAATTTTCTCTACTGCACCAATTCCATTTCCGCCCGCCGGACCTGTTCCACAGCTTAAGGGAGTTGGACCCGCCGGAACGGCAGTACATGAAGGTGAAATATCTGTTCGGGAAACAAAATTAACCGGAATAGTTGTAAGCGTTGGGTGATTCCAAACAGCAATATTTTCTGAAATGGTATTTACTTCTGCACCATTGCAATCACGGTAAAAAACAAGCTCAAAAACGTAGGAACCTCCCTGACATTTCCACGTAATTTGCCCGCCCATTGCATGATCTGCACGAGCCTGGGAAAAAGATAGGATGAAAATAAGTACGGAGAGTATTCTCAACATTCGTTAAACTACTTTATTTACTAACGTTTAAGAACAGAATAAGTTGTTTTAAACTGGGGATTTTTTATCCTACTGTTGCAACAATAAAATTATCCCAGTTTAAATGTTCTTTCGCCAGATCTCTCAATTCTTCAGCAGTAATTGAGTTAATTTTCTTGATAGCTTCGTCGTAATACTCCAAAGTCAATCCGTAAATGTCAGTTCCGTTGTACATGTCGAGCATTGCGTAAGGACCATCTGCACTTCTGAGCAATTGTCCCATCATGTAATTTCTTACCAATGTCAATTCCTCTTCGTTTACAAGCTCGGTTTGCAAAGTGTCTATTTCCTTTTTGATCTCGGCAATTGTAGCTTCAGCTACATCTTTACCAACTTCAGTCATAATTACGAAACTGCATCCGTTGTGGTAGTCCATTACTCCCGAACCAATTCCGTAAGTATAGCCTTTGTCTTCACGAATGTTAGACATCAATCTGGAACCAAAGTATCCTCCCAAAATGGTGTTTAAAACACCAAATCCATGACGATCTGGATTTTGTTTCGCGACACTAAAATTTCCAATACGAATAGCAGTTTGAATGGCATCTTTTACATCAACATGAATACGTTTTGGAGCTGCCGAAAAATTTCCGCCATAAGTTGGTGCTTCTTCAATACTCCATTTCCCGAAAAGATCGATCAATGCATCAACTGTGTCTTGCTCCAGATTTCCAACCAAAGACATTCTCGTAAGTCCATGCAAATAATGTTGTTTCCAAAACGTTTTATAAGCTGCAGGTCGGTTTTCTGCAAAATCACTCAATTCAGTCTTCCAACCATATGCGTCATCACCGGTAAAACTTTCTAAACGAAATGCTTCGCCAACCAGGCTTTTCACTTTTTGTTGATTCACTTTGTATTCATGGCCAAGCTCATTCAAAACATCCATTACTTCGCTTTCCTTAAAAGAAAGGTGCTGAACTGCATTGAAAACTTGTTGAGAAACGGTTAGAATATGTTCACGTAAACAGTAAATGCTGATTATAGCGGTTTCTGTTCCCAAATCAATGTCTACATAACCTCCGCAAGCATCAATCCCTTCCTGAATTTCCAGTGCTGTTTGCGAATCGGTACCGCTCAGTAATAAGGATTTTACGATTTTAGGAATACTCAGATTTCCGCGAATTAATCCTGCATCAAAGAAAAGTTCAAGGCGAGCAGTATCGTTTGCAACTTCCTTCATCCACAACAATTTTACGTTTGGTGTAACGTCAAAAATCAAAGGCTGAGCAAAGGAAATGTGCTCAATATTTTTTACTAATGGTTGTTCGTGCTTCATTGTTGTGTGGCTTTAACGCGTAATACAGAACAGTTTTCTTTTCGTAGAATTTCTTTTGCAACGGCTTGAATTTGCTCTGGAGTAATGCTTTGATACAATTGTGTTTCTTGGTTTACACCGTTAGCATCTCCAAGTAATTCATACATACAAAGATTCATAGCTCTGTTTAACAAACCTTGCTCCTGAAATTCTTTTGCAGTTCTTATTTTGTTGAAGAGTTTATTCTTCTCTGCACTTTCCATTTTCGAAGCACAGAAAACCTCTAGTTCTTTAAATAATTCAGTTTCCAGTTGCTCGAAAGTGATTCCGTCGTTTAGTTTTCCACTTACAATCAATAAACCCTCATCCGTTGAACCAGTTACGTATGCGCTGATGCTGTTCACCAATTGAAGTTCCTTTTTCAATTTATTGTACAAACGCGAAGATTCGTTTCGTCCAAGAGCATCTGAAATGAAATCGGCAACATAATATTCTCCTGATTTGCGCTCAGGCATTTTGAAGGCATAATAAAACGCATCCGTTGGAACCGCTCTTTCAATAGTCAATTCTCTGAATTCGTTTTGCCT
Organism: uncultured Flavobacteriales bacterium; assembly: GCA_946479125.1. The sequence continues at coordinate 3,360 of CAMLET010000067.1, read as the reverse complement.
TGGTTCAGCCGGAAGCATGCGTTCTGGTTTTGGCAGCGAAGGAATATCGCCGTACCATTTTTCGACCAAACGTTTTGTTTCTTCCAGCGAAATATCACCGGCAATACAAAGAATTGCATTTGACGGATTGTAATGTTTTTTGAAGAAAGCCTTAACGTCATCCATTGTTGCATCTTCAATATGCTGAATGTTCTTTCCGATTGTTGCCCATTTGTATGGGTGAACTTTGTATGCGACCGGACGTAATTCCAACCAAACATCTCCGTATGGCTGATTCAGATAGCGCTGCTTAAATTCTTCAATTACTACATTGCGCTGAACTTCCAAACTTTTATCACTGAATGCCAAAGAACGCATTCTGTCGCTCTCCAGCCACAAAGCCGTTTCAATATTGTGAACTGGTAGTGTGTCGTAATAGTTGGTAATATCGTTTGAAGTAAATGCATTGCTTTCTCCGCCCGCAACTTGTAATGGTCCATCGAAATCAGCAATATTCACTGAACCTCCAAACATCAAATGTTCGAAAAGGTGAGCGAATCCTGTTTTCTCTTCACTTTCATCTCTCGCACCAACGTCGAAAAGCGTATTTACAACTGCAATTGGAGTTGTAGAGTCAAAATGGTGAATTACCTTCAAACCATTTGATAATTGAAATCTATTAAAGCTGATCATTAAAAGGAATAGTTTTCGTTTTGCATTTCAGTTCGTTTTGCGTTGTAATCGCGAATAATTTCTTCTACGATTTCCGCTGCGGGTTTTATTTCGCCTAATAATCCGGAGATTTGACCAACTTCAAGTTCGCCTTCAATCAAATCACCTTCAAACATTCCTCTTTTAGCCCTTCCTCTACCCAAAAGCGTATTCAGATCTTCGTTAGTAGCGCAATTTTCGTAAGCAGTTTCTACTTTTTTGAAGAACTCATTTTTTACTAAGCGAACGGGAGTCAATTCTTTCAATGTCAACATTGTGTCTCCTTCGTTCAAACCTGCTACAGTTTCCTTGAAGTTGTTGTGAGCAGATGATTCGGGAGAAAGAATGAATCTTGAACCTATCTGAACTGCATCAGCTCCAAGAGCCATTGCTGCGTACATCCCGGCACCTGTTCCAATTCCTCCGGCGGCAATTAATGGAATATTCAACTGTGCTTTTACCATTGGGATCAGGCAGAACGTAGTTGTTTCGTCTCTACCGTTATGACCGCCAGCTTCAAATCCTTCTGCAACAATTGCGTCAACTCCGGCCTCCTGTGCTTTTAACGCGAATTTTACCGAAGAAACTACATGAACTACGGTAATTCCTTCAGCTTTTAACCGGGCAGTATATGTTTTTGGGTTTCCAGCCGAAGTAAATACGATTGGAACTTTATATTTAATGATTAAAGCGATGTGCTCCTCAATGTTCGGATAAAGCATTGGCAAATTAACAGCGAAGGGTTTATCTGTTGCTTCTTTACATTTGATAATATGCTCTTCAAGAATTTCCGGATACATAGATCCCGAACCAATAATTCCCAATCCTCCTGCATTTGAAACTGCGCTAGCCAGCTTCCATCCTGAGCACCAGATCATTCCGGCTTGAATAATTGGGTATTTGATATTGAGTAATTCGCAAACTCTATTCTTCATTGTTGGGTGTTGTTTCTAAGAGTATCAAAAATAGCAAGTATTTGCTGATGAACACTGTATTCATAGAAGAGTTATTGCAATAAAAACGAAATATTCCGCAGTGATTTTTCCCGCAAATACGCAAATAACGATTCCGTAACTACGGAATCTTGCTCGCCTAACGGACTCGCCTTTAGAGCGTCTGTTAAGCGCTCCAAATTTGCGTCTTCGCGGTGGCATTGCTCTTCGGCTAGCCGATGAGAGAAAATCGATTCAATAAAACAATAACTAAAAAAAATCCCGCTCCAAAACGGAACGGGATCATCACCTCAATTAATTACCGATTAATGTCCTACAATATCAGTTTGCATTGGTCCTAAAATACCTAGCAACTCATTTTGTTCTGCCTGTGGAACGTTGAATTGATTCAAAGAATTTACAAGTGCTGTGACAAGCGCTCCAAATTCTGCATCTGTAATGTTCATTCCATCGTGTGCGTCGTACATGTTTGCTCCTTTGTATGTGTAAGGTCCGCCAGTGGCGTCACATAATTGGTCAATCAAACGCTCACGGAAAAGTGCAAAGCGATATGGATCTGCCCCTGTTGCCGCAAAATTGTCGGCAATAGTTGGGTCTGCCAATACGTTTTGAATAAATTGATCTGTAACTGCTGTAATTGCTGCATCTCCGCCTAATCTTGTATAAAGAGAAGGAGTTGGAGTTGGTTCCGGAGTTGTGGTTTCGTCTTTCTTACATGAAATAGTAAGCAATGATAAACTTAGTACTCCGGCCATTATTAAAGTTAGCTTTTTCATAATTTTTCGTTTTTATTAGTTATTAATTGAGGGACTTTAATCTCTTACACAAAGGAATCGTTTCACTCTAGTGATGTATGCCACATTAATAGGGCATTTCGGACCACTTTGTACAAATACCTTTTCCTTTAATTTTAAATTGTATTTCGATAAGATCATTTCGTCAATTTCTTCCTGGTCAACGTCGCTAACCGAATATGAAATCACAAGCAGTTTGCTGGAACTGTTGTAAGTACTTCCCTTTACTCCAGATTTCTTTTTTAAGCTTTTCTGAATTTTAGCAATGTTGGTTGTGTCCTGAACATTCGAGACATCATATTGTAGGAAGTTGACAACAGGGGCTTTTGCTCCCGGACCAGGTTCTTCCCAGTTGGCCCAGACAAATGCCGAAAGAAATACAAGAAGAATCAGAATTCCTGTGAATTTTGCGAAACGAATTAAGAACTTTTTCATAGCGTAAGATGTTGTTTAAACAACCTACGCAGAGAATGAATGTTTGGATTTCAATTGTCAGAGAATTGTCAGAAAAAAATCAATAATTTCCATAAAGGCTTGTTTTTATTGGGTTTTATGGAGCAAAAAAAAATCGGTTCCGAATAAACGAAACCGATTTAAATCTTAAAAATGGTATTCTAGTGAACCACTGCAACCTTCAATGGAGCAATAACTCCGTTGGGAGTAATAACGTTCACATAGTAAATTCCTTCTGTCCAGTTTTGAACCGAAAATTCAATTTTGTTTGTCAGTGCATTTGAAACGGAAGTATAAACTACTTTTCCATTCACATCTACAACTGTCACTTCTGCATTTTCAATGGGTTGTTGAAAGCTGATCGTTGCTTTGTTATTTGATGGATTCGGAACGATAAATGCTTCTGTGTATTCGTTTTCGTTTACAGCAGATTCGTCCAAATTATACGAAATCGTAAAATCATCGAAGTA
>CAMLET010000066.1 GCA_946479125.1 uncultured Flavobacteriales bacterium | reverse complement strand
TTCTGGATAACTGGTTTGTTCTTTCTGGCATTGATCACAACTATTGTGATGGCTTGTTTTTTGGATGTAGACTACCCTTTAGATCGTGCTGGAATGTACCTCGTTCCGTTGTTTCTTCTTGTTTTGGGCCTTCATTTTTCCAGATTTCCTGTTATAAAATGGCTGTTGATCGCCCTGCTATGGTTTCCGGTAAGTTTTATTTGGAAAATGAACCTTCACACGTCCGTTTTTGCACCAGCCGACAGAATTCAAAATTCTTTTTATGAGAAACTGAACCAGGAATTGAAACCACAGGACATTGTATCCGCAGATTATGCAACCTCACCGATGTACGCTTATCATGAGCGGTCGAAACAAACACGACGTATCGCAGCTGAATTGTCCGAAGATAGTTTGACGCGGGGTGACTATCATATTTCCTGGATTTTTGATTTGGACTGGCCCGGTTACAAATGCATTTACCGTGAACCGGTTTCAGGAACAAGACTTTATAAACGCATCAGCAAGAAACCGGAAAGTCATCTGATTCTCGACACATTGATTAAAAACACTCAATCAAACGATAGGTATGTTAGCCTTCTTAAACTCGATTTAAAAAAACACCCGAATCTTCGTTTGATAAAAACCTGGACAAGTGGGAACGTAGTCATAGATAAGCCTTCGCTGGAATTTAATCTCTTTCATGTCGCTTCGCAGGTTAAAGGAGAAAACAGAATAATCAACTCATCCCGATTCGACTGGTACTTCGGGCATCAAACCAAGTATTCATTTGATCATCCCGGACCGCCATTGACCTTGAATCCAACAGATTCTGAGCTAATCGTTTTTCTCTTCAATCCGGATAGGCGAAAAGTTGCCATTAGCGACTTACGTATTCGCTTATATGAAGTTGGAACGACACGCTAATGAGCATCTCGTTATAGATTGAACTACAAAAGACCGCTTTAAAATCAAAAAACATTAATTTGGTCAAACAAAACTGCACTTGATTTGAATAGAACAGGAATTTCAAAACAAATAACTAATGACTTTTCTCAAATTAGAAAATAAGTGGTTCATCTGGCCACTTTTTTTATTGCTGTTCAGTTACATTGTGCTGCGCGCCTGGTTTGTTCAACCTATTTTGGATGAACTTGGAACACTTTACTGGTACATAGAAACCGGACAAATTATTGGTGGTTCAGCGGTAATGGATACCAATAATCATTTCCTGAATACGTTTGTTGCCCGCTGGATGTATCAACTTTTCGGCGATCATTTTTTTGGCTTCCGGATTTTAGCTATTGCCTCTTTTCCACTTTACTTTTTTGCAACACGAAATTTCATTCAGCGAAACGTTCAGAAACAAACCGCGTGGATTGTTTTCATTGCTATGAACACCATTCCATGGCTCACTGATTATTTCGGATTTTGCAGGGGTTATGGTCCATCTTTAGCATTTTTCTTTACCTCATTTTGTGTATTCCAAAATTGGAAAGAACGAGGGAATTGGAAAACATTAGCCCTCTTTATTCTGCTTCTTATTCTTACCCTTTTCTCCAATTTATCGCTGCTAATTCCAGTATTTATTCTCTTTAGTTATTCCATATTACTATGGATAGTGAACAGAAAAAAATTCACAGGAACAAAGCAAACCATTGCACTGTTTCTTGCATTTTTAGTATTTCTTGTTCCGGTTTACATTTACCTCTCTAAACTGAAAAAGGCGGGTGCATTGTGGTGGGGATCCAAAGATGGTTTGTGGTTGGTTACCGGAAAATCATTAGCCAAAAACGTGTTTTTCACAGAACACATCATTTGGAAATACATTTTCATTGCGCTTTTTGCTCTCGTTCTTATTCTGCTTCTTTTTAGCTTGATAAGACAAAAATTCAAGGAATTTCTATTCAACGAAAAAACCTGGATTTCGGTAGTTTTTGGTGGATCCATCATTGCCGCAGTGGTAATGGCGCTTTTCATGGATGTCAATTACCCGATGGATAGAGTTGGAATGTATTTAGTTCCTTTGTTTATTCTGGTTCTTGGTATAACGCTTAGTGAAAACAAAATTCTTCGCTGGCTGTTGCTCGCACTGTTATGGTTCCCCATTTCCTTCATCTGGAAATTGAATCTATACACATCCGTTTTCTCACCGGAAGACCGCATTCACCCCGAGTTTTATTCGGCCATAAAAAATACGGTGAAGGATGGCGAACAATTCTCTTCGGATTACGTGATGCACGCCATTTACGCGTACAGTACCAGACAAGATAAGGAACAGCACCTTCTAACAGAATTTTCTGGCGACACTCTAGCCCTTGGCACCTATCATCTTTCATGGATGGGAAATGCCCCGTCACCAAATTACATTCCGGTTCTAAAAGACAAATACACGGTAACCACCTTGTTTAAACGAATTAAAGAGCCGAAACGAATTCTCATTAAAGACACAATTATTCATTCAGTTACATCAAAAGAACTGTGTATTCCGCTTTTCGAATTGAAGCTGAATAAAAACATTACCTTGATTCAAACTGATGTTCAGGGAACTGTTAAGTTGGAGAAACCATTTTTGGGATTAAATCTTACACACGAGATCTTCGAAAAAGACAGTGTTGCACGCTTCCTTCAACCTACGCGCTTTGATTGGTATTTTGGGTCAAAAGCTATGTATAAATTCAGAGTTCCGAATCAACCATTAGTCATTAATCCAACAGATGAAACCCTGGTTATTTCTATGCGCAACAATGGTTTTCAGAACGTTATATTGAGAAACGTTAGAATAAAGATCTACGCTGTTAAACCGTAGAAACAAATACAGGAAAAAGCATTAATTTGGTCAACAAATAACAATGAAGTAAAATCAGTCACGGCAGATCACTTCACAATTATAAAACACAATGGCATTAGATAAAACCGGAATCGCAAAACGCATTGCTCAAGAGTTAAAAGATGGATGGTATGTAAATCTTGGAATTGGCATTCCAACACTTGTTGCCAACTACATTCCTGAAGGTATTGAGGTTGAATTTCAGTCCGAAAACGGAATTCTTGGAATGGGACCATTTCCTTTTGAAGGAGAAGAAGATGCTGACTTGATCAACGCTGGTAAACAAACAGTTACTTTACGTCCAGGAGCTTCTATTTTTGACTCTGCAACATCTTTCGCCATGATTCGCGGACAACATGTTCAATTGACTGTTCTTGGTGCTATGGAAGTTTCCCAAAATGGAGATATTGCCAACTGGAAAATTCCGGGCAAAATGGTGAAAGGAATGGGTGGAGCAATGGATTTAGTGGCATCTGCAGAAAACATTATTGTGGCAATGATGCACGCCAATAAAGCCGGTGAATCAAAGATCTTGACAAAATGTTCACTTCCACTAACAGGTGTAGGTTGTGTGAAGAAAGTGGTTACTGATTTGGCAGTTCTTGAAATCAAGGACAATAAATTTCATTTGATTGAACGTGCTCCAGGAGTAAGCGTTGAAGAAATTGTTTCACTAACAGAGGGCGATTTAGTTGTGCCTGATTTTGTGCCTGAAATGAAGCTGTAGTGATCTGAATCTATGAATTTTAAACAAAAGCGCCTCCGCATATTTAGGGAACTAGCACTTTTACTTTTTTTATTTGTCATTTTCAACAACCTGCTTTACAGGAAAAAAATTGAGAAAGATGAAGTTGTAATCGCTGCTGATGGCAGGGGTTATTACGAATATCTTCCTGCCGTTTTTATTTATCACGACATCCACTTTGGTTATATAGACACGCTCAAAACCGAATTGTACGATTTTGAACAATACAAAACCTTCTATCAAGTTCCCGGAAGTAAAAAACGACTAAATAAATACTATGTTGGAACGGCACTGCTACAATCACCGTTCTTTTTCATTGCGCATTCCGTTGCATTATCCAATCCATCAACTACAGTGGCTGATGGATTTAGCAGCACTTATCAAAGGGGAATATGGTTCGCAGCAATTTTCTATTTATTTATTGGGATCTATTTTATTCGAAGGCTTTTAGAAACCTATGAGATCAATCCATGGTGGATTCTTTTTGTTCAACTCACCTTGATATTTGCCACACCTATACTGAACTACACCCTTTATGAATCTGCTTTCAGTCACATATATTCGTTTGCGCTGATTGCTTGTTTCGCTTTCCTCGTACGAAAATACTTTCAGGAAAACAACCCAAAACACCTTGTCTTCACGTTGATTGTACTTGGTTTGATCCTTATCACCCGACCTGTCAATGGAGTGGTGCTATTCTTTACTCCATTGTTAGCGGATTCGTTTGAAATTTATCTTCAAAAAATAAAGGGTATGTTCACCACACACTTTAAACCTCTCCTTCTTGGTATCACGTTATTTGTTGGTGTCATATCAATTCAACTTTATTTTTCCTATCTGCAATATGGAACATTCCTTTATTACAGTTATGGAAATGAAACCTTTAATTTTTCAGAACCGCATTTCATAGACTTCTTATTCAGTTATAGAAAAGGGTTTTTTCTTTGGTCGCCCATATGGTTTTTATTCTTCCTACTAGGAATTATTTACGGCATTACCCGCAAACAAAAACATCACACAATAGCTCTTCTTCTCGGTTTTACTGTTTTGGTTTACATTCTATCGTCGTGGTATGCCTGGTGGTATTGCGCAAGTTATGGACAGCGACCAATGATAGACTTCTATGCAGTGCTCATTTTAGTTGTTGTTCCTATACTAAGAGACAAAAATCGTATTGGAAAGATCATATTGTTGCTTCTTTCACCAGCACTAATTCTTATTACTCAGATACAAATATTTCAATACATAAAGGCAATTATACTTTGGGATGAGATGACGAAAGAAGTGTACTGGGAATCATTCCTTAATACAGATGAAAAATACTCCTGGTATTATTGGCGAAAACAACTTCCTGTTGGCAGAAAGCAAACTAAGGTAGTTCTTTACGACGTCTTAGAAATCATTCCAAATAAGGGAAATACATTTATGCCGCCAATTACAAAACTGCAATCTATTGACAGCTTGACCAAAATTGTTGAATTGAACTTTCAACTGAAAGAAACGCCAAACCTGGAACAATTTGAGATCAATCTTCTTGATTCTAACAAACACGCCCTATTTACATCGTACAACGGTTTGTTCCTCAATCAATATGGCGATCAAATCAATTGCAGATTTAATCTACCAGCAGAGGTAGGGAAAGACGTCAAATACATCATGCTTAATTTCTATAATTTAGAAAAGAAATTAACGGTAAAAAGAATGACGCTCACTTCTTACTTCGATTAACATAAAGTACCTCGATATCGGAATTCAGCACATCAGAAAATAACTATATTTACAACTCTAAAATCAGGAATGCTTTTCTGATTTAATATTTTTCAATGATTCAAAAGCTCTCCATACTTATTCCCGCTTACAACGAAGGTCCAACCATTCATCTTATTTTAGATCGAATCAAGGCTGTTGTTTTGGACAATAATATTGAGAAGGAGATTGTAATTGTGAACGATTGTTCCAAAGACAACACCGTTGAAAATATTGAAAAATACATGTCAGCTAATCCAGACATGGATATTCGTTTGTTTTCTCAGCCTTATAATCAGGGAAAAGGAGCAGCGATCAACAGAGCAATTCAGGAAGCTACCGGAGAATACATTATTATTCAGGACGCGGATTTGGAATACGATCCGGAGGAATATAACCTGATGTTGAAACCTGTTTTCAAAGACAATGCTGATGTTGTTTACGGGTCACGCTTTATGGGTCACCAACCTCATCGCATTTTGTTTTACTGGCATTCCAAAGGAAATAAGTTCCTTACCGGTTTATCGAACATGATGACGAATCTTAACTTAACGGATATGGAAACGTGTTATAAGTTAATTCGAACATCGATTGCCCAGGACATTAAGATCAAAGAACGTCGTTTTGGAATTGAGCCCGAAATAACTGCCAAATTAGCCAAGCGTAAAGCAATCAAGATCTACGAAGTTGGTATTTCGTACTACGGAAGAACCTACGAAGAAGGAAAAAAAATTGGTTGGAAAGATGGTTTTAGAGCAATCTTCTGCATTATCAAATATAAGTTTAGCAACTAGTTAATTGAAAATGTAAAATGGAGAATTGAAAAGAACGAGTTACGTAAATACAACGCGACTCTTCTATTGTCAAACACTTCTTCAACCTTCACTACGAATAACACTTTCCGGACTTCTACATTTTCCATTATCAATTTTCAATTGCCTTTGACCATCTCATCGCGCGCTTCTCCACAATTCTGAAAAACACATATGCGCTGACGATTGCAGCTGAAACAGAAAGGAACAAGATTAGCCAAGGATTCAGTTCACCCAGCTTTCCTGATTTGCAGACGTAAAGCACTAATCCACCTGAAAGTCCGTGCACCAAATACAAGGAATAAGAGAACTCCCCTATTCTTTCCAGAAAACGGCTTTTGATCTTTATCCACAATAAAAACACAATCGCGATTACAGCAATAACCAGATCTTCAGGGAATAATCGAAAACCAATAATCATCAAACATGCCGCTATCAAACTATAATTCAACACCTCATCCTTCGACTTATACACCTGAGAGCAAGCAATTCCAATTAAAAAAAAAGGAATGTTGTGAACCAGATCAACAGTTGGGAAAAAGACAACACAGATCAAAGCTAGTCCCGATATAACAAGGTAAAACCACGTATTCTTCGTCGTGAAAATGACCAGAAAACCGATGATCAAGTAAAACAGAAATTCTACTTTAAGAGTAGCAAAAATGGGATTCAACCAACTTGTATTTCCAAATAAATCCACAGTAAGCGAGGCATTCTGAACAATCTGATTAAAAGAATAGGGATAATCGCCTTTCCAGATAAACGGCGTGAGGCAAATGAGTAGAATGGCTCCCAAAAAAGGAGGAAAAATGCGCAGAAATCGCTTCAGCAAGTACCGTGGATACATTTTGAAGGTGTAATCTCTGCCCGTAAGGGAATTGTAGATCACAAATCCCGAAATGATGTAGAAAAGCTCAACACCCTGCGCGCCAAATTCTGCACAAGCCCGCAATGACTCATTTTGAAATAAAGCTCCTTTCGCATCTTCGAAGGTGATGAAGTGAAAAGCAACAACGATCAATGCAGCAATTGCTCGCAGCGATTCGATATGACCAAGAAATTGCGGTTTTTCTTTCACAGTAGTGCTAAAATAGTGGAATTTCGGAGAACGTCTTGTCTAATCGGCCTCAGACTTCGCTCGTCCGGTAGGCGAGCAAATAATCTGTGTATCTGTGGGGGAATAAAAACATCAAAAGTAATTTGCACAAAAAAACCGGTTCTCGTATGTACGGGACCGGTTTTCCAAAAGTTATTTCGAAATCTTAGTAAAGCTCTTGCTTCAAAGATGTGCGGTAATCTTTAATTTCTTCTCTGTTGATCTTGTGATCTGCATTTTTCAGCAAGTTCAACAAGTACAACAAATTCTCTTGGTCTTCAATTTCCAAAGGATATTCATTTCCTTCTTCATCTTCCTCGTATTGAGCCTGAACATCAAAAGATTCATTTTCCACAATGTACTCGTAAGACAAACGCAAAACTTTAACCACCAAAGGATCTTGCTCTTTCAAAGCTTGTTCGCGAAGCTCCTTTAAATCTTCAACTATTCCTTTATAAAGTGGTCCTTCTTTTTCCACTTTAGCAATAATTGCTTCTAATTTCTTGTTGGCAATTGCCGTTTTCATACGCTTACGATTTGTTATGTCACACTTGTGCGACGTGCAAATGTAATGACTTCCTTCCAGTTTAACACAAAACTCTGTGATTTTTTAGGACGATTAATGACTAAAAGCGGAATCAATATTCCCTTCGATTACTGGCTTAGTTTGTTATATTTGTATAAACTCAACAAAAACACATTGCTAGAACTAATCGTCAAAGCCGTTGTAACTGGATTTATACTTAGCGTATTGATCGGTCCAGTGTTTTTCATGCTGCTCGACATTAGTATTCGTAAAGGTGTTCGTGCTGCTTTAAGTTTTGACCTTGGAGTTTTACTTTCAGATATCATTTACATCCTTATCGCCTACATTTTTTACAATCAGGTAAATCATATCATTTCAGGCGATCAGCAATACCTTTTTAAACTTATCGGGGGAACCATTTTCATCTTTTTCGGGTTTTTTATGCTTTTCAAGAAGCCAAAAGAAGAAGTTGAAAAAGACAACATCACCTTTCAGGCAAAAGATTATTTGACACTGGGTTTAAAAGGTTTCTTACTGAATTTCGCCAATCCCGCGGTAATTATTTACTGGTTCTCAGTAATTGCAAATGGTGCACAGGGAAATGGGAAATCAATTCAGGAAGGACAGAGCATGGAGCTTTATATTATCATCATTCTGGTAACTTTCTTTTCTGTTGATGTTCTAAAGGTTCTCGGAGCAAAGAAACTTCGACCATTTATTACCGATAAAGTATTGGTTGGATTGAATCGCCTTACCGGATTGATCATCTTCATTACCGGAATCGTTCTACTATTAAAGGGCATTGTTTTCATCCTTGAATTGAACACAATTGACACTTATATCGACTATTTAGGTGAGCCACTAAACTCGGCTTTGAAGCACTTATCACCAAATCATATTTAAAACTTTCCCAATTTCCACTCTTTCTGCAAAGACTATAAAGTAACTTTGAGGCGAAATTTACTTATACAGTATAAATTAACGTCCATGAAGTGGTTATTCGTCATAACTTGTTTTTTCTCCTTAACGCTTTCGGCACAGCCTATTTCGAAAGATTTTCAAACCAAAAAAGTGTATTTCTACTACGACATTAACCGTACAAAAGTTCAGTCGCAGGGATATTACTACAAAGATTTGCTGGGCGAAACCACCGATGAACACGGGAAATGGCAATACTTTGATGAAACCGGCCAATTGGTAGAAGAACGCAACTATTACAGAGGAAAACTGAATGGTGAAGTAAAATCGATGTACAGCAACGGCAAAATGAAGCAGATCGGTTACTTCAAAAAAGGAATGCAGGATTCTATTTCACGTGAATGGTACGAAAACGGAAAGTTGAAAAGCGAAGGAAATTATCGCAACAATCAACCCAACGGAATGTGGATGGAATACTACTTAACCGGACAAGCAAAGGAACGTGACGAATATTTAGATTCTTTGGTGCTTGTTTGGGAGTTTTGGTTACCAGATTCACTTCACACACAATTGATCAAAGATGGAAATGGAGAATACGACGTCTTTTATACCACAGGGTCTTTAAAGGAAACATATACCTACAAAAACGGTTATAAAAATGGCGCTTTTGCTGAATACAGCATCTACGGATATCCTTTGCTGGAAGGAAATTTTGATCTTGGCGAAGTAGATGGAAAGTGGATCTACTATTTCTACACCGGCGATATTGAAAAAGAAGTGAATTACAAAAAAGGTCAGCTTCACGGCGACTACAATTCATTCTACGACGACTCCATTCCAAGAACTACCGGAAGGTATGAATACGGAAAGAAAACCGGAAACTGGGTTTGGTATACCAACATCAAAACCAAGGACATGGAAGGTAAGTTTAAAGACGATTTGCAGGACGGACGTTGGGAATATTATCATCCCAACGGAAAAACTTCTTATGTCGCTTTTTATAAAGACGGTTTGCGCACTGGAACATGGAATTATTACTACGAAGACGGTTCTAAATTCAAGATCGGAACTTACGCCAACGACGAAAAAAACGGCAAATGGGAAACGTGGTACGAAGACGGAACATTATTGATGTCGGGTAATTACGTAAACGGAAAGGAAGAAGGTGAATGGTTAAATTACTGGGAAACAGGAGAGCTTAAGAATAAAAGTACGTTCAAAGCAGGAATGCTTCACGGAGACTGGACTTCCAATTATCCAAACGGTAAATTGAAGCTTACCGGAACCTACAAAGAAGGTTTGAAAACGGGAGAATGGATCGACTATTTCGAAAATGGAAAACCAAAAGACGTTGGGACTTACAAAATAGTTAAGCGAAAAACTAAGATAGAATACGGTATTTTGAAGGATTACGAATCACTTGAAAGCGTAAAAGATGGTCCATGGGTTTCCTATTCTCAAAAAGATTATAAGAAAACAGAGGAAGGCGAATACAAAGACGGTGAAAAAGACGGAACATGGTATGCCTACTGGCCTGGTGGAAAAAATCCGAGTATAGAGTACACGTACAAAGAAGGAAAACTGGAAGGAAAAACCACTCAATATGACCGTCGTGGAGATATCATTAGCGAATGTGATTACAAAAATGGTTTGAAGCACGGTAAAATGAAGATCTACGACAAGAAAGGTAACGTGGTGAAGGAATTGGATTTTGAATATGGTATTCAGATCATAAAAACGGACGGTAACGAGATTCAGTTTTCACCGAGATAAAAGACTGCTTTTTTCCCGCGGACGAGCGCAGAGGAACACAGATGGATAATGAAGTGCCGGCAAGCCGGCATTTTTTCTTTTCCCGTCCGCCGCGGCGGACACAAATAAAATTGGACGTGTTATGAGCCACTTACCAGATGGCTCACTTCTCAC